>NZ_FQZD01000046.1 GCF_900141835.1 Propionispora hippei DSM 15287
AATGCGATTGAGAATTTCAATCGTCAGCTGCGCAAAGTGACTAAGGCAAAATCCGTATTTCCTACTGATGACAGCTTGTTAAAAATGTTGTACCTGGCTATGATTGATATTACTAAAAAGTGGACGGGGCGACGTAAAGACTGGGGACAAATCCATTCCCAATTAGAAATATTCTTTGCCGACCGGCTGGACTAGCTTGACAGCCGGGCTAGTTTTCGTATAATGCTAACAGAGGGGCAATCAGCCTATCTGACTGTTTTGCCCTCTTAAAAAATATTGCTCTTTTTTATGCTATTTGGAGTTTACACAAAATCAGGGATACACCCGCAAAAACGGCTATCTGATAGACGCGGACAGTTTTGTCACTCATACCTGAGAAACAAAGTTACCGGTCATCAATTGGCATTGCCAATTACAATCCCAATGACCAACGCCGCTATTTCACGCAATGCTTGTTCATGACGTTCTTTTTCCCGTTCCTGACGCGCATGCCATTCTCTTTCACTTTCATGGTCGCGCCGTCTCATTTCTCTCTCATGCCGCCTGTTTTCCTCACGTACTCTCCGATCATGTTCACGCTGCCGTTCTCTATCGTAATCATATCGGTGATCCATCTGAATGGTCTGCGGCTGCCAGTTGCCGGCAGGCAGCGGCGATGCTTCCGTAACTGCAACACCAAAACCAATTTGCATAACACCGACCAGTGAGTAAATGACAGTCTTTTTTACCATGCTATTCATGTGAAATCCCTCCCATATCTTGCTTAAGAAAATACTACCATGTAAATGTTACAATTTTTTGACAAAGCGATCCCGGTGTAAATATTTATATCAGAATCAATAAAGTCAAAAACCCGGCAACTAAAGGCATCAATAAAAGGAAGGATTGTTTTTGAGCATTAAATTTTGGACTATCGCCTAGTTTTACAGGCCAATTGGACTTAGCAGGAAATCAAAACCGCCCGCCGGCAGACAGGTAGCTAAAATCATACGATTGTCACCTAGATAGAAAAGATTCTTGAGCTTATTCTCGTCGTGGACCCGGATCGGAACACGTATTTACATAAAAAAGGCCTGCACACTGTGCAGACCTTTGATTTTACTGGAGCCGATAATAGGATTCGAACCTACGACCTACTCATTACGAATGAGCCGCTCTACCAGCTGAGCTATACCGGCGTTTTCACGATATTCATTGTACCTTCTATCCTGAAAAAAGTCAACAACCAACCTTTGTTAAAATATCATCGTCGTCCTTTTTAAGATGGAGCAGCGAGGTTGCCTGAACCAAAGCATACGCTTCTATTCCATAATGAAATAAATCCGCCACAATATTACCGTCCAGCTTTTGCTCGGCAACCATGGTTCGCATGATTTTTTCCGCCTGCGCCAGGGACATAGGCGCCCGGTACGGACGATTTTCGGTTAACGCGGTAAATACATCGGCAACGGCGACAATCCGGGAACCCAGCGTCAGGTTAGCCGCACCCAGACGGAACGGATAACCCCGCCCGTCGAGCGTCTCATGGTGATAAGCCGCCCATTGGGCAATGGTCTCAAAACCGTTGATCTGCTCCAGAATACGGTAAGTATAATAAGGATGCTGTTTCACAATAACATATTCCTTGGCGGTAAGCTTACCCGGCTTTTCCAAAATAGCGTTGGGAACGGACAGTTTGCCCAGATCGTGCAGCAGCCCGGCAATGCGCATCGTCTTGATTTCCTGCTCACTGAACCCTCTGATTCGGGACAAAATGGAACACACTTCCGTTACCGTCCGGGAATGTGTGGCGGTAAAGCTGCTGGTAGCATCAATAATCGTGGCAAAAATCTCCGCAATGTCGATAATATCATCCACGGTAAATCGCATCCAGGTATAGTCATCCACATTACGAAAAAAATTTTGATAATAGGAAGGATTGACTAAGTCCAGCCAGAAGCTCTCCTGCCGTGACAACTCTTCCAGAGCCCGGACCAGCGCCGGATCAAACCAGCTCCCGCTCAACTGACGGATTTTCGTTAGGATAGCCGTCCGCTGTTCCAGAATATTACGGTCATCCCTGATGAGCACTTCCACCCGGTCAGCCAAATGAATCAGCCTGGCAGCCAGCGGAATACTTTCTCCTTTAACACGATCATACCTCGGTCCATTCCACAAGTCATGGTGATGACGGATCGGCTCCGCCAGCATGCCAAGCTGGGTCGAATCCTTAAGCAGCTGGTAGCCTGCCTCCGCATGAGCCTGCAGGTTATGACCGGCTTGCGGATTGACCAACTGCAGCCGTTCTTCCCAGTTGGAAGCCGCACCGATATCATGCAGCAAAGCCGCATATACCACAACCTGCCGCTGCTGGTCATCTACTCCGATATGCGAGGCAAGCCGTTCGCTGATGACAGCCGTTCGCCAGTGGTGTTTCGACAGCCCAATACCTTGGGATAACTCCAGGGCCATTGACAGGGCCCGCAAAAGATTGATCGGGTTAATGTGAAATATCATAATCCATTCTCCAAACGTGTGACCTGCTACTACAGTCTTTTCTATACTTGGATTATACTTGGAAACGTTTACTAGGTCAATTGATCGCCCACTTTTTAACGTCCCCGTTTTCCGGTCAGATGCTCCACCTGTATTTTATAAACAGTCGTGTGCCGCTGGCTGCGGGCAATATACTCCCGACCCTCCTGCCAAAACTCAGCAGAGTATTTTTTTATCAGCAGTTCCAGGGCCTTTTCTTTTTCGGCCCCCTCATTTACCGGCAGGACTTTCCCAAAGGCGATGGCACTGTCGTACTCGGTATCAAACTTTTCCGGCAGCAGCCGGGTATAGCCTACCACCGAAAAACATACCTTAGACTCATAGTTCATGTTGTCCACTTTGTTCCCGGCCAGTGCCGAGTGAAAATAAATAGCCTGTCCGGCTTCATCATAGGCATAGTTCAGCGGGGTGGTATAGGGATAGCCGTTATCTCCCAAAGTGGCCAGTGTCCCATACTCCCCGTGAGCCATAATTTTATTTGTTTCCGGCTCACTTAACTGCTTTTCTTTTCTTCTCATCGGTTTAAACATGGTTAGTACCTCTCCCGCTGCGACGCAGCTTCTTTTTGTTAAAAAAATTTTCCGTTCTCTGTATAACCGGTATGCTCTCAGGTAATACTAGTAGAGCATAGTTATTCTTCTCCCACTATACAAGGTCAGCTGTTACCCACGGCTGGCCTTGTTTTTTTTGCCGGTTACCGCTCTGGCTGTTTCAGCACTGGACGGGCCTTGCTGGTACGGCCGGTTACTGCAGTCCGCGGCCTGATTGCCGTATCGGCCAGTTTGCCGCGCAGCAGCTTTTTAGCTGCCATTTCAATGTTCAAAATCTTTTCCAGACGGGGAATCAGGGCGGCTTCGCCCGGCGTAACCAGCGACAGAACTGTTCCGCTTTTGCCGGCCCGGCCCGTCCTGCCGGCCCGGTGCAGATACAGCTTGGGATCTTCCGGAAATTCCAGGTTGAATACATGAGTAACGTCAGGAATATCCAGGCCCCGCGCCGCTAAATCGGAAACCACTAATAGCTTTACCCGGCCGCTGCGAAAATCGTCCATCGCCTTTTTTCGCTCATTTTTCAGCGAACTGCCATGCAATCCGGCTACCGCTATATCGTGATAGGCCAACTTTTCTGTCACATTCAGGATGTTATCGCTTCTATTTATGAACACAAGGCCCTTCTGCACCGCCAGATGACCGGTTAGTTTGCGCAGCAATTCAATTTTATCCCGTTGTTCCGCGACAACATACAAATGAGTAATGCCTGCCGGAATCTTTATGTCATCACCCAGCTCGACCCAGATCGCCGCCTGAGTCAGTCCCTGCACTTGTTCCCGTACGGCGGGCGTGAAGGTAGCCGAAAACAGCAGCAGCTGACGATCGCGCTGTGTCGTTTTAATGACGGCCTTGACGCTGTCACGGTTATTGTCGTCCAACAACCGGTCCGCTTCGTCCAGTACGATAGTTTTCACCGTCTGGGCCGACAGTTTCCTTTTTTGAATCAATTCCAGTAGCCGGCCGCTTGATCCCACCAAAATGTGCGGTTTTTCTTTCAATTTATCAATTTGGCGGGAAATATTCACATTACCGATCATCGGTGCCGCCGTTGCGGGTAAACCGGATCTTTGAATCAGTTCTTCCAGTTGACGCTGGATCTGAATGACCAGTTCATGGGTAGGCGCCAACACGATAGCCTGCGTCTCCCGGCGGCCGGTGTCGATTTTCTGCAGCAGTGGCAGCAGGTAGGCTAAGGTTTTGCCTGTCCCGGTCGCCGACTGTCCCACTACGTCTTTACCGGTCAGAGCCAACGGAATGACTTGCTGCTGCACCGGGGTTGGCGTCTCAATCCGGCTGTCCTGCAGCGCCTGGGCCAATTCTTTGCTAAGCCCGAGTTTGATAAACGGTTCGCTCATTCTATTCTTCTCTCCTGTATATTCACATTCTCCGGGAAGCAAGTACTTCCTATTTTCCGGCCGGTTTTCGCGGCGCTTGCTTATTAGTAAAAAACTTTGTACTTTTGATAGCGTTCTTCAAATTTTTATAGCTGCTTTTATCCGATATTTTTCCCAACATCCTCACCTGCCTATGTAAAGTATCCCCTGCCGGAACAGATTCATCCGGTTCTTTAATCATTTCACCCTCTTTTACATTCCACATGACCGGCCTATCTTCCTTGTCCCGCCGCCGCAATAGCACAAACAGCAAAGCTCCCTGCCGGCGCATTACCAGTCCGGGAGGGAGCTTAGAGGCTCACTGATTTATTCATATTGCCAGCCCAGTGGCTGGCTCATTAAATCAACGGTTCCCTATTAACGTTTACCGTGTTCAAACGGTTCACCCGAGGCCCGCGGCGGCTGTGATGAGCGGGAGAACAGCACCAGTACCAGCAGGGTAATCACATAGGGAAACACTTTTAAGATAACACCCGGTATTTTCGCAAGCACCGGCGTCGCCTGCGCTACATTGGCAATGGTGCTGGCAAACCCAAAAAATGCCGTTGCTCCCAGGATACCCAGCGGCTTCCACTGTCCGAAAATCAGCGCGGCCAAAGCCAGGAAGCCCAGCCCGAACACCGTTCCGTTAAACTCGCCGGAATAGGTAGTCAGGATAATGGCGCCGCCCAAGCCGGATAAGGCGCCGGAAATCGCCACCGCCAGATAGCGTATCCGGTAGACATTGATACCGGCAGCATCGGCCGCATGAGGATGCTCGCCGCAAGCTCTGAGCCGCAGGCCGAACACCGTCTTGTACAAAACATAATAGGAAATCAGCAGGATGAACAGCACCAGCCAGGTGGTCGGATAGGTATTGGTAAAAAACAGTTTGCCCACAACCGGCAGATCGCTGAGCCCCGGCACGGAGAAGCGGGTAAAGCTGGCAACCTGAATATTGCCGCTGCCTGTAAGATTGCGGGCGATAAATACCGTCAAAGCCCCGGCAATCATATTGATCGCCGTGCCGCTAATAACCTGGTTGGCGTTCAGACTGATGCTGGCAAAGGCATGGAGCAGCGAAAACAGTGCGCCCGCCACCGTAGCCGCCAGCAGACCCAGCCAAAGCGCCTCGCTGGGCATGCTGCCCTGCAGGGTGGCAATGGTCAACGCCCCGGCAAAAGAGCCAACCACCATCAGCCCTTCCAGACCGATATTCACCACGCCGCTCCGTTCCGAATATAGGCCGCCGAGAGCCGTAACCAGCAGCGGAATCATATAGGCTACCGCATACGGTGCAATTTGCTGAAGAATCACCCACATGTTACGCGCCCTCCTTGCTTTGTTGTTTGCGCCACAGCCGGTCCAGGAACTTCTCAATCAGCACGCTGGTGGCGGCAAAGTAGATGATAGTGGCAATGATGGTATCGGCAATTTCCGGCGGAATGCTGGTCATGGCATTCATGAACCCCTTGCCCGAATACAGCGTTCCAAAGAAGAGGGCCGCCGCCAGCACGCCCCAGGGTGAATTAGCCCCCAGTAGTGCCACGGCAATACCGTCAATTCCCTGGGACGGCAAAATGCCGATCTGAATATTGGTGGCATAGCCACAGTATAAGGTCATGCCGCCCAGACCGGCCAACGCACCGGCCAGCATCATCGACACCACAATGCTCCGGCCGGCATGAATTCCGGCATACTCGGCAGCAAAACGGTTGAAGCCCACGGCTTTCAGTTCAAAGCCGAGTGTTGTCCGCTGCAGCAAAAAAGCGCAAAGCACAACAGCCGCCAAGGCTAGTAGCAGACCGATATTAATATAAGACCCGTCAAACATCTGGGACAGCCAAGGCGTCCTGAGCGATGCCTCCAGCGGAATATTGCGTGATTCCGTTTCAAAAGAACCTTTAAAGTAAAGGGGCACAAAGTAATACACCAGCCAATACGCAATCCAGTTAAACATAATCGTGGAAACCACTTCATGCACATTAAAGCGGGCCTTGAACCAGCCCGGCAAAGCCGCCCACAAAGCCCCGGCCAGCATAGCCACCAGGGCCATAACCAAAAGCAGGACCGGTTTGTCCAGCGGCAAGGTCAGCCCCACTGCCGTGGCACAAAAGCCGCCAAACAGCATCTGGCCGGCCGCTCCGATATTAAATAACCCGGTTTTAAAGGCGAAGGCGACCGACAAGCCGGTAAAAATTAGCGGCGTCGCCGTTGCCAGTGTATTGCCCACCCGTTCAAGGCTCATCAGACCGCCCCGGAACAAAAACTTATAGCCCGTCAGCGGGTCATGGCCGGCAAACAGCATAAACAGCGCTCCGGCAATGAGGCCCAGCAAAATAGTTGCCAACAGCGTGATCACTTCTTTTTGCTTATGAAAATTCATGCTTCCTGCCCCTCCTTACCGACCCCGGCCATCATCAGCCCGATTTTGATTTCATTGGTTTCCGCTGCACTTACTGTACCAATCAGCTCGCCATGGCTAATGACGGCAATCCGGTCGGACAGATTCAGGATTTCATCAAGCTCCAATGATACCAGCAGCACCGCAAATCCCGCATCCCGTTGCGCTACCAGCCGTTTATGGATGTATTCAATCGAACCGACATCGAGCCCCCGGGTTGGCTGAACAGCGATCAGCACGCGGGGATTCAGGCTGATTTCCCGCCCGATAATCGCTTTTTGCTGGTTGCCGCCTGACAGCGAGCGGGCGGCTGTCACGGTGCCCTGAGCCGATCGCACGTCAAAATGCCGCATAACCTCTTGTGCATACTGCCGGATGGCCGGGCGGTTGAGCAGTCGCCGTTTGGCAAAGGGCTTGCGGCCGTAAATTTCCAGGATGATATTATCTTCCAGACTATAGTCCAGCACCAGCCCCCGTTTTTGCCGGTCCTCCGGCACATGGGCCAAGCCGGCATCAATCCGCTGGCGGACCGACAAATGGGTAATCTCCTGCCCGTCAAGCCAGATATGCCCCGCTTCGGCCTTGCGGAGTCCGGTGATCGCCTCAACCAGCTCGGTCTGACCATTGCCGTCAACCCCGGCGACACCAACGATTTCCCCGGCGTGGACGGACAGGGAAAACTCTTTCAGCGCTGCTAACCTGGCATGGTTTAACACGGTTAGGTCCTCCACCTTGAGCAGCACCTCACCGGGACGGTATTCGCCCTTCGGAACGGTAAAGGAAACCTGACGCCCCACCATCATTTCCGCCATTTTCTGTTCGCTGGTGGTTGCCACATCGACAACTCCGACATACTTGCCCCGGCGGATGACGGTACAGCGGTCGGCTACGGCTTTAATTTCTTTGAGTTTATGAGTGATCAAAATAATCGACTTGCCCTCGGCCACCAGGTTTTTCATAATTTTCATCAGCTCGGTTATTTCCTGGGGAGTAAGCACGGCTGTCGGTTCGTCAAAAATCAGCACTTCGGCATTGCGGTAAAGCATTTTTAAAATTTCCACCCGCTGCTGCATCCCAACCGAAACGTCTTCGATCTTAGCATCCGGATCAACGTTCAACCCGTAATGCCGGGAAAGGTCCCGAATCCGCGCGGACGCCGCCTTGGTATGAACAGTGCCAAACCGCTGCGGTTCCAACCCCAGAATGATATTTTCCGTGACCGTAAAGTTATGGACCAGCTTGAAATGCTGATGCACCATACCGATGCCCAGTTCGTTGGCCACATTAGGATTGGTGATCTTCACCTCCTGGCCTCGAATGAAGATTTTACCGCTATCCGGCTGGTAGAGGCCAAAGAGAATGCTCATCAGTGTTGATTTTCCGGCACCGTTTTCCCCCAGTAGAGCATGAATTTCACCGGGACGGACGGTCAGCGTGATATTATCATTGGCTACAATTCCCACAAATTCTTTACGTATGTCCCGCATTTCTACGACATACTCCATCGCTTTGCCCCCTATAACTCATAATTGCTATGTCCGGTTTCAATAAAAACAGGCCCGGACAGAAGAGCCGCTCACAGCAAGCTGCGTTCTCTCCGGTTCGGACCTGTTCTACGCTGAATCAGTCTTTCATTGGCTATAGATCGTTTATTTAACGAATCAGGCCGTCTCCCTTATCGGCTACAGTGATTTTACCGTTTTGAATATCGGCAAATACCTCTTTCACCTTGCTGATGACATCCTCTTTCAGATTGGGATTAGTAGCCGGAATCCCGACCCCGTTGTTTTTCGCATTGAAGGTCAGCGTCTTGCCGCCAGGGAAAGTGCCTTCCTTCAGATTTTTCACCATGTCATAGGAAGCCTGGTCTACGCATTTTACCGCCGAAGTCAGGATGACCGATTTGGTTTTATCGGTATCGTAATAGCCCTGAGCATACTGATCGACGTCAACGCCGATTACCCATACCGGATGACCTGCTTTGGTCCGGGCCACCGCTTCATTGATAACACCGACGCCTACGCCGCCGGCTGCGGCAAAGATCACATTGACACCCTTATCATACATTTGCGCCGCCAACTGCTGGCCGGCTGCCACGTCATTAAACGTACCCTGGTAAATTACATTTTCCGCTTTCAGCGTGATCTTGGTGCCCAGCTTGGCGTTCGCATAAGCGACACCCTGCTGGAAGCCCCAGTTAAACCGCTGGACTGCCGGGATTTCCATCCCGCCGATAAAGCCGAACTCACCGGTTTTGATCTGCAGCGCCGCGGCAACACCGGCCACAAAGCCGGCTTCATGTTCGGCAAAATTGATGGACACCGTGTTGGGTCCCACTTTTACCTTGGAATAATCATTGCCCGGATGGGGCACACCGTCCAGTAAGACAAATTTAGTATCCGCATATTTTTCCTGAGCCGTGAAGATGGAGTTTTCAAACTTAAAGCCGGGAGTTATGATCAGGCTATAGCCGGCATCGTGCAGATTGGCAATTTCCTTGTCATAATCGGCTTCCGTAGTGCCGTTGGGACGCAGATACTTCGGCGTAAAGCCAAAATCCTTACCCGCCTTTACGATACCTTCCCAGGTTCCCTGATTGAAGGACTTGTCATCGATGGTTCCGGCATCGGTTACCATCCCTACCATTAAATTGCCTGCCGCAGGAGCTTTCGTGTCCTGCTTGCCGGAACAGCCGGCGAACACAACCGTCAGGGCCAGCATGAGAATTACCAAAAGCAAGCCTTTCTTACTCATCGCTTCTCCTCCTATTGGATTAAATTCGTCTCTATTACTTATCATTGTATGATCAAGCCCGTCGCAAAAAAAGGACACATGTCCACTTTGCAAAAAGATTTATCCGTTTACCGTTCTACTTATTCTGCGAAATCAGGATGCGCACCGCCTCAACCGCCACCTCAATGGCCGCCTGCGTGTCATGGACAGGTTCATTAGACAGACCGGCTTTCTCCCGTTCCTGGTTCCAAACCACCGATAGTACGCAGCCCGCCCGGGCCCGTAATACGCCGGCCACCGTATAAAGTGCGGCCGATTCCATTTCCGAAGCCAGACAGCCGGCCTTAATCCAGGCATCCCATTTATTGAGCAGTTCAGCCCCGACCGGCATCCGGCCGGGATTATGCTGTCCGTAAAAAGAATCCTTGCATTGAACCACCCCGGTATGAAAGGGTTTGTTCAACTGCCGGGCCGCGGCAACCAGTGCGCAGGTTACATCAAAATCAGCGACGGCGGGATATTCAATAGGCACGTATTCCTTCGAGGTTCCTTCCATACGGATGGCCGCCGTAGCCACCACCACATCGCCGCTCATCACCTGGTGCTGCATGCCGCCGCAGGTGCCAATGCGGATAAAATTCCGTACCCCCGTCATATATAATTCTTCCACAGCGATGGCGGCCGACGGACCGCCAATGCCGGTCGAAGTAACCAGCACCCGTTCCCCCGCCAGCGTTCCGGCATAGGTTTTATACTCCCGCCGGTTGGCGACAAACTGAGGGTTTTCCAAAAGCTGCGCGATTTTTTCCACCCGCCCCGGATCGCCGGGCAAAATAGCATACTTAGCCCCTTGTTCCGGTGTTAGCCCAATATGATACAGCTCGCTCATCGTAGTATCTCCGCCTTTTCCCGATATTAATATGCGCTGCTGCCGGCAGCACCGTTCATAATCGCCACTCCGGCACTGGTACCCAGCCGGTCGGCGCCTGCCTCCAGCATAGCCAGGGCGCTTTCGTAACTGCTGACCCCGCCGGACGCCTTAACCTGAAGCTTGTCTCCCGCGCACTCTCTTAACAGACGGACATCCTCCACCGTTGCCCCGCCCCCGGCAAAGCCGGTAGACGTTTTGACAAAATCCGCCCCGGCCGCCAGAATGGCTGAACAAGCGCGGCGTTTTTCCGCTTCGGTTAGCAGACAGGTTTCAATAATTACCTTAACTATCGCCCGACCGGCCACCGCCTGCACCACAGCGGCAATATCCGCCTCCACATAGTCCCAGTCGCCGTCCTTTACGGCGCCGATATTAATCACCATATCGACTTCGCCGGCGCCATTCTCCACGGCATCCAACGCCTCCGCCGCCTTTATCCTCGTCGTAGAGGCCCCCAGGGGAAAACCGATGACCGTACAAACCAGCACGGAGCTGCCACTCAGGAGCTTGGCTGCTTCCTGCACCCGGCAAGGATTGATACAGACTGATTTAAAGCCGTACGTCCTGGCTTCCTGGCACAATACGGTAAGCTGCTCCCGGCTGGCCTGCGGTTTTAACAAGGTATGATCAATGCGCTTGGCAATCGATTCCACAATATCTCCTCCAATATGATAAATTCGTAGGCACACCGTTCTTATTCGCCCGCTTTATGAACAGCGGCAGACCGGAATACGGCAGGCAGGATCTCCTTAAAGGAATAGACGGTATATTCATCCCGGCAATTGCCGCAAATCAGTATAAATTCTGAGTCTACAAATTCACTTAAGAATTGCAGGCATAAACCGCACGGAATACCCGGCTCCTCGCCGGATACGGAAACGGCGATTTTGACAAACTTTTGCCGGCCTTCACTGACGGCTTTTACCACGGCCGTCCGCTCAGCGCAAATAGTACCGCCGTAGGAAATATTCTCCACATTGCAGCCGGTATACACCGTACCGTCCTCGCAGAGCAGTGCCGCGCCCACCTGATAGCCCGAATAAGGAGAATAGGCAAATGCCCGGGCCGCAACGGCCTGCCGCAATAAATCCCTGTCTTGCATCTCCTTCACCTCCCTCTTTTCATTGTTCCATAAATAGGAGCTTTTAATAAAATTTTATTATGGAAGGCCAAATAATGATAGGACACATGTCTCTCTGTGTGGAAAAAGAAATACATACATTTTTTCTGCGATGAAGGAGGACTGCCCATGCCGGCACCGAACGATCCCCTGTCTCAGTATGAATTGGACCTGCCTGCCCCGATTAAACAATTGCTGCAGAATATGCTCAAGGTTTGCGGCGATGCCGCCGTCTGGGTGACACTGCGGAAGAATACCCCCATTGTTAAGGCTCACGATCCCAGTACGCTGGTCTATCTGGTAGTCAGTGGCAGTATGGAGGCCCTGGCCGAATTTCCCTCAGGCATCCATTATTCGTTCAGCAAATTCACCGCTTTTGATATGATCGGCGAGTTGGAGGCCATTACCGGCGATGAGCAGTACGCCATTACCGTAAAGGCCCTGACAACCTGCAAAGCTTTCTGTCTCTCCAAAGAAGCCTTTTTAGACTGGCTGCGCCAATGCCCGGACGCTTCCCTGACCGTTTGCAGTCTGCTGGCCGAAAAGCTATTTTTGCAGCTAAAGGTCAACCGCAGTTTTTTATTTTTAGATTCCATCGAACGCTTTTCCCTGCACCTGATTGCCTGTTACCAACGGCAGCACTTAAATGCCAAGCTTTGTCTGCACTCAACCCGTCAGCAAATCGCCGATGAAATCGGTTTCTGCACTAAAACTGTCAACCGCTGTGTCAAACGGTTGGCTGAGCAGGGGTATATCAGCCTGGAGCACAACAAAATTGTCGTAGACCAGGAACAATACCAGCGGCTGCTCGCTTTGGACATTAAACCGAGCTATTAAGTTACCTCGCGACAAAAAAGAATCCGGCTTCTGCCGGATTCCAAGTTACCCCTATATCGAAAAACATTGCTACAAAATCAGCCTTCCCGGCAGTATTTCACTGTTCACTCACTTTCCATACGCTCCCGGACCGGAAGGCGAAACCTGTGCTCAGAGAAAAACAAGCCGGTCAGCGTAAGTATCATCCCGACAAAGGACATGCCGGTCAGTTGTTCCCGCAGTACCAGGACCGCCGTGGCTGCCGTAATGACCGGCACCAGGTAAATGTAGGCACTGGTTTTAACCGCGCCTAAAACGGTAACCGCAACATTCCAGGTTACAAAGCAGAGCGCCGAGGCGCCCAGGCCAAGAAATAAGAGATTGCTCAAATTAATCGGTTTTAGCATTTGTCCGGGGTCGGGAATAAACCCAAACACCCCTAAGGCGGGCAGCATAAACAATAGTCCGTACAGAAAAATCCGCCGTGTCGTCTGAATGGTATTATACCGGAAGCCGGCTATCTTCATAGTCAAAATGGAATAGGCCGCCCATACGACGGCCGCCAGCACGGCCAGCAAATCGCCTAACGGATTTAGTCCCGGCACGGCATGACCGTTAAAGCCGATAAGAAAAATACCAGTTATGGCCAGGGCAAAGCCAAGAAAAAACTGGAACCTTAACCTTTCGCCGTCTAAAAACAGGTGGGCAAACATGGCCGTGAAAAAAGGCGCCATTGAAAGGATAATCGCCACGTTAGAGGCAAGTGTATAGGTCAGCGCTATGTTTTCCAGCAAAAAGTAAAGGGTAATCCCGCAAAGCCCGGCCGCTGCGAAATACAATTCCCGTATTTTTCCCTGCCAGGGCAGTCTGGACGGATAAGCCAGTGATAAGGCGATAAACCCGATGACAAAGCGCAAAAACAAAATTTCCACCGGCGAGAAAGCCTTCAGCAGGACCTTGGTGGAAATAAAAGTGGTTCCCCAGATAAAAATCGTGAGACAGGCCAAGGCATGTCCGGTAAGCATTAACACATCCGCCTCCTTTCAAGTCTATCAGCGCGGTTCCTCAAAAATTTTTTGATACTGCCGCGGTGTCAGACCAATCAGCTTTTTAAAAAAATGAGTGAAATGGCTTTGATCGGTAAAGCCGGTCTGCAGGCCGGCTTCCAATGGCGTCACTCCCTGTTCTAACAGTTGCTTGGCTCGGGTTACCCGCAGCGTGGCCAAATAGCTATACGGTGAAATCCCCTTTTGCTTCGTAAAGGAACGCAGCAGATAATACTTGCTTACCCCGGCAACCGCGCTTAACTCCCGTAGCGTAATGTTCTTCGTGTAATTATTTTCAAGATACTCGCAAGTCCGCTCGGTTTCCGGACTTGAACCATCGAGACCGGAGACCGCCGTTTGCTCCGTATACTCGGCGATCAATTGCCCCAGCAGCCAAAGAAATCTTTCCTCTTTCCTAAAATCCGGTTCCTTCGCCAGGATCATAGCATGCAACTCCCGCAAAGAAGCAACCAGCTCGCTGTGAAACACCACCGGCTGGGTAAAATAAGGCAGGTATTCCCGTTCCGTTATTTCCAGTGCAGCTTTTCGCATAACCTCGGATTGCACATTGATGCAGCGGTAATCCAGCGGCCGGCCGTCGATCTGTTCACAGGTATGATTGTCACAGGGATTAAACAATAGCAAATCGCCTGGCTCTATGGTGTATTCCTTATTTTTGCACGACAAATAACGCCGCCCATTTTCAATGAAGCCAATGACATAATAATCATGAAAATGATTGGGAAACTTCTGCATGATCCCCTGGAAGCGGTACGCCTCCACTGTTAATTCCGCATCATAAATGACTGTCCTTACCTCGGGCTCCACTGACAATTCCTCCCCCTGTGTTCTCTACTACTATTAACTGTACCATAATTCAGCCGGCCGTTCTTGTATGATATTGCTCTCCGGCCCTGCTTGGCGGTAATTTTTCTGCCTGTTTCATTAATAGTATATGGATAAAACCAAGGGGAACGCCGGCGGCGTTCCCCTTGGTTTTATCCATATACTATAGCTCCATGTTTTACTGCTGACGGGCCGGGGTCGCTTGCACGCCGCCCATCGGAATAGTAACCCGGACAGATGTTGCCTGCCAGACCGAGCCGTTATATTTAAGCACCGTCTCAATATCCGCCAAGCCATCGGCCCGGTAGGCGCCGGAAATGCGCTGCAGCCCTGTCAGCTCATACACCCCGTCGCCGTCAATATCCGACGCCTCCATACGACCATACGGTGCAGGCATCGCCCGGCGGTCCCCAATCAGCGTCCCATCCTCCTTATACAAACCCAGCCGCACATAGTCGGCTTTACGGTCATGGAGATCCAACAACAGGGTCCTGCCATTAAGCCGGTTCTTCAGCTCCACCTTCCAGCCGTCCTGAAAAGTACCGGTCAGATAGGCTGTTTCATTATCCTGTTTGCCAAAGATTTCTTTAGCCTCACCGTTCCGGAAGGTAACAATATTGTGGTAATACCACCCGCCACTACCGCCGGAGGCGATTTCCACGTACACATCGTCGACATGATCACCGGAAAAATCCCCGAGAAACAGCCGGGCATCATAACCGCCCACCTGATCCAGCGGTTTGCGGTAAAGCGAATTGTCCTGACCGTTTTTGACAATAAGGCAAAGATCGGCGGCGTAAATCGAGTCAGCCTTCTCCTTGCGGCCTGCCAGATACACCGTATCGGCAATCCCGTCGCCGGTTACATCACCCTGCTTAACGGTCAACAACGAATAGCCCTCCGGCAGCTCAAGCCCTGCTGTTGCCGTCGAACCGTTGCGGGTAGTACCAATGATTTCTCCCTGTTCATTATAGACAGGCTGGGACACTACGCTTGCATCGGCCGACGACACCAACATCCCCAGCAACCCAATAATAACAGCCAGTGTTTTCTTGTACATGCCATAACTTCCTTCCGTTTATACCAGACTTCAAAAATATAAACGATATTTCCCCTCAAAAAGTAACGCCTGCTGCTCATTCACTGTCAAAAGCCTGGAGGGCAACAGGCAATGCCTGAAGCACTGTATTTCCCGCTGCCGGTAAGCCAACCAGGATGGCACTGATAACTTCCTCCCGGGTAGCCCCCAGCCCCCTGGCATGTTTTACATGAAACGGCAAACCACCCTCCAGGCGCAATGCCGCCAGTACGGCAAGATAAGCCAGTTCCTCGGTTTTGCCGTCCAGTTTGCTGGCCGCACCTAATTTCTGCACGGCTTCCAGCCAGGCTGCCTGATGACCGGGAGCTTCTTTCATAAACACTTGAAACGCATTGCTAACCTGTCCTGCTTCAGCCATTCTACCTGCCTCCTTATCATAAAGCCACTTTTCTTTATCTTACCGTAATTCTGTTATATAATTCCGTTATATAACTATAATTCCTTTCTCATCCTGTCAAAGACAAAGACTTTCCTATTTCACCGTCTGTACTGACGATCTCATGAAAACGCAAGGAGGAAGCTCAGATGAGACCAAAACTAACGATAATTACTCTGGGTGTAAAAGATCTGGCTGCCGCCAGTCAATTTTATCGTGACGGGTTGGGTTGGCCACCGTCTAAAGCCAGCCAAGATCAAATTGTCTTTTTTGACGCAGGCGGCGTAGGCTTGGCTTTATATCCCCGCGACCTGCTGGCCGAAGACGCCACTGTGCCCTCGGCCGGTTCAGGCTTTACCGGCATCACTCTGGCCCATAACACCAAGAGCAAGGAAGAAGTGGACCAGGTGTTAGCCCAGGCCGTCCAGGCCGGTGCTACACTGGTCAAACCCGCCCAGGCGGTATTCTGGGGCGGCTACAGCGGGTACTTTGCCGATCCTGACGGCCACCTGTGGGAGGTGGCCTGGAATCCCTTTATCGAATTCGATGAGAACGATGCTTTAATCTTCCCTTAAACTTAAAGCACTCGAATACCGGTAAACCGTTTTTATGTGTTCATGTTCACTCCCAGTCGAGTAGAGGCGGAACTCACATTCCAGCCCCCTCACAGAACCGGACTTGCCCTATTAAGGCATCCGGCTCTTCATAGCAGCATTTACTTACGTCTAGCCATAAATATTCACATAGATTCTCGCTTTTGCTAGCGGGAATCTATCTGTTAGTTTTGCAAATCTTTCCCACGTCAGGCTCTTCTTTTGACTTCTGCGATTGAGTATTTCAAACAATTTACGCCGTACACGGTATCCAAATGTATGGATTCCATTACTGTTGTCGGTTATCCCATAGTAGCAAAAGTGCCCAACCAGCTTGGCATTTATCTGTTTGATCAGGGTTCCTAGCTCTGTGTGCATGTTTTGATAGAGCCATTCAGCAAAGTGTTTTAGCTTCGTTTTAAATTTCTTCCGGCTGGTTTTCCTTTTGACTCGGAAATTTCCGTTCTTGTTTTGGCTGCAGTAATGGGTACAGCCGAGAAAGTCGAATGTCCCTGGCTTTCCTTCTCCTCTTTTGTTCCGCCTTTCCACGGCGAAACGTCCGAATTCGATGATTTTTGTTTTCTCCTCTGCTATCTCCAGGTTGAATTTTCTTAATCGTTCTATTAACTTACCATAGAAGATTTCCGCATCGTCTTGGTATTGAAAGAAGCATACAAAGTCATCACAATACCGGATTATGTAGGCTTCGCCTCTGCATTCCCGCTTTATCTTTACCGTAAACCATAGGTCCAGTACATAGTGCAGGTATACATTTGCCAGCGTAGGGGAGATGATTCCTCCCTGTGGCGTTCCTGTGTCTGTCTCATATTCTACCCCTGCCTCTATGACTCCGGCTTTTAGGAAGCGTTGGATGAGTCGCAGCAGGTTCGGGTCTTGGATTCGGTCTTCCAGTAACTTCATCATCCACCCATGTTCCACATTGTCAAAGAATCCTTTAATGTCCGCATCTACTACATAGCTGATTTTCTGTCTTTCTAGGATTTTTGAGACTTCCTTCAATGCGTCATGACAGCTTCTTTCTGGCCTGAATCCATAGGAGCAGTCTAGAAATTCCTGTTCGTAGATGACCGTCAGGATTTCATTAAGTGCTTTCTGTACCAGTTTGTCCTCATAGGCCGGTATTCCTAGCGGTCTTTTCTTCTTATCAGCTTTGGGGATGTAGACTCTCTTTACGGGTTGCGGTTTATAGGCTTGCCGCTTCATTCTTGCTAACAATTCGGTAATGTTTTCTTCTAGCTTTTCACCATATTCGTCTTTTGTTACAGCGTCAACCCCAACTGCTTTGTCTGCTGACAGTGCTCTATGGGCCGCTTTCAGGCTTTCTTCATCCATGGCATGGATTAGGGTTTGCAGTTTAATTTTCGGTCTTTGTTTGGCTAACTCAGCTATCCTTGTCAGTTTTGTTCTCAATGGTTTCTCTGCCTCCAGGGCAGCATTGTTTCTCTTTCTAAGGGCTCTACTATGTTACGGCCTTCCCTCTGCAGGCATTGCCCTGCTTCATTGGTACTATTACGTAATCCGACTCCCTGCCTCTTATTTGGCTTCCTCGTCTTCAACTTGTCGGCCATACTCCTTTGGGAGAGTGGCAGGGTCTCCCAAGTTCACACGGAGTAATGGTGTGTAGCATGCCAAGACCTTCGATCCCGGGGCGCCAGACTTAACTCGCCTTTTTTTTTCGCTAAGTCTAGTATTGTCTTCTGCTCGTCCCATACATCGACCTTTCCCATTAGGAATTTCGGGATTCTACATCTTCAGCTTCCGCTTTCGGCCTACTACCTTTCCTACCTACGCTTAGACCTGGTGTTACCACTTCAGTCCCAAGGCTGGATACAGAGTGGCTGGCTAGGCCTTCTCTGGCGGGATTTCCACCCGCTTTACTCCGTACGCTTCTTGGCGCACGGGACGTTTCTATCGAATCGACATTGCCATGCAACAACCGCCTTCCCCGGTTACACAATTAACTCCACACTCACTTCATCTTGACATTCATACCAACACCTTAAAAAGCATATTCTGTATTCACTGCCTCAGGAAACAGGTGCTGTATGGTTTTACTCTCATCCGGTTACAATATCCTCAGTATTGATCAAGGCGCACCAAACGATTGGTGGCTGTTCTCTCTCAAATGAATTTCCAAATAAGAGGAATTTTTATTGGAAAGTTTTTATAAATGACTTGACATCCATAGTGCTTTGTAAGATAATTTATATCAACAGATAATTATTATTATCTAGCTGAGAAAATAAATTACATAAAATTTTAGGAGGTCATGTATTATGTCGTTAATTGGAACTGAAGTAAAACCCTTTAAAGCACAGGCTTATCACAACGGAAAGTTTATCGAAGTCACGGAAGCCGATTTCAAAGGTAAATGGAGCGTTGTCTGCTTCTATCCGGCAGACTTTACTTTTGTCTGCCCGACAGAATTGGAAGACCTGCAAAATCAATATGAAACGCTAAAAGAGCTGGGTGTAGAAGTATATTCGGTTTCTACCGATACCCACTTTACCCATAAAGCATGGCATGACACCTCGGACACCATCCGGAAAATTACCTATATCATGATTGGTGACCCGTCCCATACGATATCCAGAAACTTCGAAGTACTTATTGAAAACGACGGTGTTGCCGATCGCGGCACCTTCATCATTGATCCTGACGGTGTCGTGCAAGCCGTGGAAATTAATGCCGGCGGCATCGGCCGTGACGCCAGTGCTTTGATCAATAAAATCAAAGCGGCCCAGTATATTAGAAAAAATCCAAAAGAAGTTTGCCCGGCCAGATGGAAAGAAGGCGGCGCAACGCTCAGACCCAGCCTGGATTTGGTAGGAAAGATTTAAGGAGTGTCGACCATGCTACTGGAGTCTGATATTAAAGCCCAATTATCTGAGTACCTTCAATTAATGGAGAACGATATACTGATTAAAGTGAGTGCAGGGTCCGATACGGTATCGAAAGATATGCTGGCTCTGGTAGACGAATTGGCTTCTTTATCTTCCAAGATCAAAGTGGAACACGTTGATCTGCCGCGAACGCCCAGCTTCAGTATCAATCGTGTCGGCGAAAACACCGGAATTATTTTTGCCGGCATCCCGCTAGGCCATGAATTCACCTCGCTGGTATTGGCTCTTTTGCAGACCAGCGGCCGAGCGCCGAAAGTGGATGGGAAGCTCATTGAGCAGATCAAACAAATCAAAGGCCATTACCGGTTTGAAACCTACATCAGTTTAAGTTGCCATATTTGCCCGGAGATTGTGCAAGCTCTTAATCTTATGAGCGTGCTCAATCCCGGCATCACCCATACAATGATTGACGGGGCTGCCTTTCGCGACGAAGTGGAAAGCAAAAACATCATGGCCGTACCTACCGTTCATCTAAATGGTGAATTTTTCAGCAGCGGTCAGATGACCTTGGAAGAATTTGTTGAGAAACTTGATACCACGCCCGACGCTGCCAAGTTTACCGACAAAGAGCCGTTCGATGTACTAGTAGTTGGCGGTGGCCCGGCCGGTGTCAGCGCGGCTATTTATGCCGCCCGCAAGGGTATTCGCACCGGTTTAGTAGCTGATCGCTTCGGCGGTCAGATCAAGGATACGCTCGGCATTGAGAATTTTATCGGTACCAAATATACCGAGGGGCCGAAACTCTCCTCCAACTTTGAAGAGCATGTAAAGGCCTACGATATTGATGTCATGAAAGCCCAGCGCGCAAAGAGCCTGACCAAAAAGGATTTCATCGAAATCGAACTGGAAAGCGGCGGGATATTGAAGGGTAAAACCGTGGTTCTCGCTACAGGCGCTCGCTGGCGTAGTATTGGCGTGCCCGGTGAAACCGAGTTTAGAAATAAAGGCATTGCCTACTGCCCGCACTGCGACGGCCCTGTATTTAAGGGAAAACGAATTGCCGTGATCGGCGGCGGTAACTCGGGCATTGAAGCTGCCATTGACCTGGCAGGCATTGTGGAACATGTCACCGTTCTTGAGTTCCTGCCCGAGTTAAAAGCGGACGGCGTATTGCAAAAACGGCTCTACTCTCTGCCTAACGTGACTGTTTTAAAAAACGTTCAGACCAAGGAAATTACCGGTACCGATAAAGTAAACGGAATTACCTATCTGGACCGCGCCACAGAAAAAACACATCATATTGAACTGGAAGGTGTGTTTATCCTGATCGGTCTGGTACCCAATACGAATTGGTTAGGTGAATCGGTCGAACGCAACCGTTGTGGCGAAATTGTCGTTGACAATCACGGTGCTACAAACACTCCCGGGGTGTTTGCTGCCGGCGATTGCACGACCAGCCCGTACAAACAAATTATTATCTCCATGGGGTCCGGCGCTACTGCCGCCCTCAGCGCTTTCGATTACTTAATCCGCAATTAACGGATAAAAGAGGTCTGCCTTAATAACCCAAGGCAGACCTCTTTTGTTTTCCGGTAAGCGCAGGAGAATGGCGTTAATTTTCTATCTAGCAAAGCTGTGTGCAGTAATTATTCTTCTCCAGCAGCTTTTTGACAGTGTAAATATGCTCTTCATCGGCTGTCTCGATTTCCACTTCCACTTGCGCAAAGCCGATTAACACATCCCGTTTATCCCGCTTATGATTGATGGTAAGAATGTTGACACCGGTGCTGGAGATTAGCTGCAACAGTTTCCACAAATGGCCCGGTTTATCGGGGATGATAGTATCAAGGTATACCTTACGACCGCTTTTTACCAGCCCCTGATCCACAATACGGGACAGAATGTTTACATCAATATTACCGCCGCTTACCACAGCGGCAATTTTTTTGTTTTGATAGTGGGAAAGCCGGTTAAAAACGGCTGCCACCGAAACTGCCCCCGCTCCTTCGGAAACGGTTTTTACCTTTTCCAATAAAAATAAAATCGTACTGGATATTTCGTCTTCATCCACCGTTACAATCTCATCCACATATTGCTGCACCATATCAAAAGTCAGTTGGCCGGGAGTTTTGACAGCAATTCCGTCGGCAATAGTCGCCGAGCCGTGAACAGTCACGATTTTTTGTTGACCCATGGATTCAAACATGGACGGCATATTCCGGGTCTGGACGCCGACTACCTTGATGGCAGGGTTACTCTGTTTTATCGCGGCGGCGACACCAGCAATCAGTCCCCCGCCCCCAATAGGCACTACCACAACCTCCACATCAGGCAAAGCCTCCAGTATCTCCAACCCGATCGTCCCTTGCCCGGCAATCACCAGCGGATCGTCAAAAGGGTGAATAAAGGTGGCCTTTGTCTCCTGCTGAATTTTCAGAGCTGCTTCAAAAGAATCATCGTATACTTCCCCCTCCAGGATGACGTTGGCCCCCAGTTGACGGGTAGCCTTTATCTTAGACAAGGGCGCATATCTAGGCATCACAATCGTGGCACTAATCCCATAGGCTTTAGCTGCCAGCGCAACCCCTTGTGCATGATTACCCGCCGAGGCCGCAATAACCCCTTTTTCTTTTTCCGCATCAGTCAAATTGGCAATCCGGTTATAGGCTCCCCGGACCTTAAATGACCCCGTCCGCTGCAAGTTCTCCATCTTGAGAAAAATCCGGTTACCCGTCGTCTCATCCAATAGGTTATCCGTCATCAAGCCCGTCTTATGAATTATATTGTCTAGAACGCCCCGGGCTTTTATTATATCTGCCAGTGTGATCATGCTGTACTTCCTTCTTTCATGGGAATATAGTAATTTTTCATTCGCCATAGATAAGAAGAATTCCCCTTTCCATAGCAAAAAGCCTTCCAGCAATCTGCTGAAAGGCTTTTATTTTCCTGGAGCGGGCAACGAGATTCGAACTCGCGACCCACGGCTTGGGAAGCCGGTACTCTACCACTGAGCTACGCCCGCATAATATAGAAATTACGAGGTTTGAACAAGATACAACCTCTTTTGTATACCATCAGGTATACCCCCAACGCAATTTATTATACCCTATCAAGCTACAAAATACAAGACACTGCCCTATCATTACCAGCAAGTTATACAAAGGCAACCATATTTTTCGTTTGCTTTGCCTGATATAAAGCCTTATCTGCCTGTCTAATCAGGTAGTCCTGTTCCACACTGTCACACAAACTGACCGCTCCAATACTAACCGTCAATTTTAAAATTACAGGCGAAGAATTAAAATCAAAACCTGCCACGTTCTGCCTAAGCCGTTCGGCAATCCCTGAGGCCTCATCTCGGTCTGTAACGGGAAGAACAACGGCAAATTCCTCGCCACCCCAACGGACAACGCAATCGGTCTTTCTAATACTTTTTTGAAGAATTGCCCCAATCTGTCTTAATACTATGTCGCCAACTAAATGCCCGTAGGTGTCATTAACCTGCTTAAACTCATCAATGTCTACCATAAGCAAGGAAATGGAGGTTTTCTTAGCTCTCACTTCCAACAACACCTTCTTCAGAAAGAGTACAAGAAAACTTCGGTTATATAGTCCTGTCAATTCATCCTTAAAGATGTTTCGGATATATAAACCACACCTAAAACCGAAGAAAGCGTCAATAATTCCAACTACTAACCAGACTATTGCGACTGAAAAGTACTGTTGAGCAAAATATCCTATTAAGTGTAACAGCAATACATTAGCAAAAATAATAAATGGTGCCTTGGTTGCAAATGAAATGTCCAATATATTATTCCTCCGATTGTAGCTACCTCAGATCCGCCCGTCACGAGTTTTTATATACCCGCTAAGAGTTAGCAAATAATTTGTTTCGCAGCCATCCTATTGGCATTATCTACGCGCCTATTCATCGGCGATGCATATCTGCTAAAGGCTATTCGAGAGAATTCTTCTGTTTACCTGCAGAACTTGTTCTAAAAAATAAGCTGCCGGAGGCTCCGGCAGCTTGTCTATTGGCAAGTCTTTTATATCTTAAACTGAGTTGCGATTTGCTTGAGTTCACCAGCCATCGTGGACAGCGCGCCCGCACTGGAATTGATCTCATGCATGCTGGCGTTTTGCTCCTCGGCAGAGGCCGCCACCATCTGCGCACTGGAAGAAGTCTCTTCAGCGATAGCACTGATATTCTGTACCCCGGCGACCATGCCTTCCGTTCCCTGCGCCATCTCTTTGACCGATGCTGCAATCTGGGATATTCCTTCCTTAACACTCATCAGTTTTTCATTAATCGCCACAAAGCCCTGTTGGGTATTATAGACTGTTTCCGATCCCTTCTTCACTTCTTCGCTGGCATTGCCGACGCTTTGTACGGCATGCTCGATTTCATTGCCCATTTTCTCAATAATTTCTTCAATATTCTGCGTAGCTCCGGCACTTTGTTCCGCCAGCTTCCGCACTTCTTCGGCCACCACGGCAAAGCCGCGGCCTGCCTCACCGGCCCGCGCCGCTTCAATGGCGGCATTTAAGGCTAACAGGTTAGTCTGTCCGGCAATTCCGTTGATCAGGGCCACAATGCCTTTGATGTCGTTTGACCCCTGGGCCAAGCTGGCCGTTACCGAATCGATATCCGCCATCGCCTGACTGACTGTTTCATTCTGACTGACAACTTCCTGCAGCAGTTTCATCCCCGCTTCAGCCTCAGCCACCGCCGTCTGCGTATTATAGTCCAGTTCACCGGCACCGGCACTAACCTGTTCGGCTCCGGCCGAAATTTGCTCCAGAGTCGCCGAAATGTCATTGATGCTGTTGGCATTTTGTACCGAACCGGTCGCAATGTCCTGAATGCTTTGGGCCACCGAGTCTACCGACTTGATTTGCTCATCTACCGTAGCGCTCAGTTGCTGGCTGGAAGAGGCTAGCAAAGAGCTGCTGGTTTGAATTCTTTGAGTAAATTCCTTTAAGGTATGGCGCATTTTTATAATAACCAGTCCCATGTCGCCAATTTCATCATTGCGGGTTGGCTGTAAGTCGGGTTGGGTAAGATCCAACTCACCAATTTGAGCCAGCGACTGGCTGACATTTTTGAGCCGTCCCGCCAGGTTCCGTCCATACCAGCTAACTAAAGCAACCGCAAGCAGCAAAATACAGAGACTGCCAACGACCAGCTTAACCATCATACCTTGGTTACCGCTGATCATGCCCTGCCCCTTGTCATTAAGATATTTCTCCTGAATAGTCGACACAACGATAAATTGATCATCAATTTGCTTTACCAAATTCCGCCCCTCAGTTGTATACTGAGTCAGTAACGGATCATTGGCTTTTTTGGCAGCAATCACTTTGTCACCTATAGCCACATAGGCTTCAACTAAATTCTTAAGCTTACCGCCTTCTTCCTTGCTGTCATTCATGGTAGAATCCTGGTTATATCTTTCAACAGCTTCCAAGCTCTTTTTCAGATTGTTGCGATACCCTTGCTCATAGGTAGCACTCCCGTCAGGATAAAATAAAAAACCGCGCATATCCAGCAAGGCTCTGGTAAAGTCGGTATGTGCGTCCTTTAAAGTTATTGCCCGGGTAACGGTATGGTTAATGATACTCTCTGCGGTGCTGTTATTATCGGCTAATTGATACAATGACATCCCCACTAACGATGTCAATAAAACAATAGTTATACTGAACATGATTCCCAACTGGAGGCCCATAGGCAACCTCCTCATTCTCATACCTGTCACTCCTCCTTTTGTAAAATATCCTAAGTAATAATCCTTCAATAAAATTCTTTTAAAAACTCGGATTCCCTTCAAAATATTATCTTAACTAGCAATTTCTTGCAGAAATCAAGCGCCTCCAATTCCTTTAAAACGCAAAAAAACACATACTAAAAAGTATGCGTTATCCTCTACACAATATGGTGCCTCAGGACAGAATCGAACTGTCGACACGAGGATTTTCAGTCCTCTGCTCTACCGACTGAGCTACCGAGGCAAAAATAAAATGGCGACCCGGAAGGGACTTGAACCCTCGATCTCCGCCGTGACAGGGCGGCATGTTAACCACTACACCACCGGGCCGTACTTAAGACCGGACTAGCCGGCCGGATATATGATTGGTGGGCGATGACAGGATCGAACTGCCGACATCCTGCTTGTAAGGCAGGCGCTCTCCCAGCTGAGCTAATCGCCCGTAATATGGTGACCCGTGGGGGAATCGAACCCCCGATACCGCCGTGAAAGGGCGGTGTCTTAACCGCTTGACCAACGGGCCACAATGGTGATCCACCCGCGACTCGAAC
>NZ_FQZD01000047.1 GCF_900141835.1 Propionispora hippei DSM 15287
CCATTAAAATCAAATACCGCATGGCGGAATTCATACTGTCTGCCATTAGGCAACTGTACAGAAATCACTTTCTCCACTCTCCCTCGTATAGCATGTAATCTTTCATCGGTAGAACAGTTTGGCGACACCTGTTCTCAGCCATGCAGCTAGGGAATCACTAATTTATTTACAATGCACATCCTGACGGATCTTTTTCCGTCTGGCTGCGTCAGCAAAACCTTGAAATAGGGACCGCTATTCCTGCGGTTTTACTTCCTTGCCAGCCGAAAAAATCTCTCGCCAGGCCGGCAGGTTTATTAAATCAGCGGTTCCCTAGAAATCCGTCCACGATACTGAGCCGCTACGCCACCATGTCACACAGGTCCTCTTCTCAAAAGGCTGCAACCCAACACAAACAATTAACTCCGCTACTGCTCCTTGGAGAACTGGCGGCCATATTTGATAACCTCCGCATCATCAATCATAACCATTCCTTCTTCCAACGCATCATCCAAAAAGGGCAGCAGCTTGGCAATATACTCCTCACTGTCGATAATCTCAATCAAAACAGGCAAATCACTGGACAGATCCAGGAGGGTAGCTGTATGAATCCGGCTATTCGCCCCATAGCCCATCACTCCCCGCAGTACGGTTGCTCCCGCCATGTCCAGTTCTTTTGCCTTTTCCACAAGTGAGTTATACAAATTCCGCCGTTTCCGGTGGTCATCCTCGCCAATATAAATTCGCAAGCGCTTAGCCTTACTTGCAATTTTAGGCACCAAGATTCCTCCTTCCCATTGACCTCATATCCTATTCGCATTACAGTTTCGCCGGAAGCCCTACGATATAAGCCAGCGCAACCGCCGCACGGACAACCAAATGCAGCAGGGTAGCGCCGAAGGCCAGCACAACGGCCAGCCTCGCCCGGTCTTGCCAAATACCGGACCGTTTCTTACCAACCTTCTCCATCAGCCATAACCCCAAAAATATTGATATGGCAAAGAAAATAAGATTAAACAGATATTCCAGCTCAAGCTGCAACATGCTACTTACTCCTCCAATCCACTCCACAGCCTCCGTCAGCCACCATAACAAAGTCTCGCCTAGCATCATTTCACTCCGAGACACGCACTTAACTGCAGGGTGTTATCGCCGATTCCGGCACGGGCAAAACCTCCATGCCGCCGCAAAGCTCATTCACTTGAACAAAGCTTTGACAACGAGGCTCATAGCTAACACTACGCAATAACGGAAAAACTTTATCCCCTCTGCAATTGCCTCCTTCCCGGCCCAGGACCAGTAATAAGCTTACCGGCCCTGGCCATAGTAATAGTAAAGTAGGAGTTATTACCGCATTACTTTCACTGCGGGGTTATGGCGAACTCCATCGCCGTCCTCTGGCTAGACTACTAAAAAAACCAAATTGGAGTTACTCCTGAGCGAACCGATTGGGCTACAAAGCTGGTCTGATCTTTCAACAAGCTACCTATTTTCTGAGCACTTTTCCTGCCTCCCAGGGACAAGACTTATTGTCACTATCAAGCGCAAGGCAAAAAAATAGACTCCTACCACTTAAGTGGTAGGAGTCATTAGCGTCTGCAAAAAGGGTGAGGCGAACTCCATCGCCGCTGTTAATTGAATTATGGACCTATTATACCAGGCTGCCTGGACCATCGTCAATATAAACCTGCCGCAGGTATACGAACGATGACGGGTACGCAGCAACTACCCTCTTTAAATTTAGTTGGCTTCAGCCTTCTTCATAATGCCTGCCGCTTTAACACGCTCCGGGTTTCCCGGCATAAACGGCTGCAAAAGAAAGCTATAGATAGCTCCGGCCAGAATACCGCCAATCACGGGAGCAATCAACGGCACCCACCAATAACCCTGGATACCGGGAAACGCGTTTTGTCCCCAGCCCATTAACCAGCAAAACAGTCTCGGTCCCAAATCACGGGCAGGATTAATAGCCCAGGCTTCTAACTGCCCGCCAAAACCACCGACTAATGCCACCAGCAGGCCAACCATCAGGGGAGCTGTGTTGGCACCGGGACTGTTTGTATTCCATTTGTCCGAAATAGCAAGTATGCCTATTACCAGGGCTGCCGTTAATATAATTTGGTCAATAAACGCATGGCCTGTTGTAATTCCTGCATTGGGACTGGTAAAAAAGACACCTGCCGTGGTAAGTCCCTGCGCCGCATCACGGGTAGTATTGTGCACAATATTATACGCATCAATAACGGGAGAATACAACTGATAGGTAATTGCCGCGCCGATAAACGCCCCAATCACCTGGGCAATAATAAAACCAAATACTTTTTTCCAGGGGAACCCGCCATATATGGCAAAGGCAATAGTCACCGCCGGATTTAAATGCGCGCCCGATATGGCTCCGACAAGATAAACGGCAAAGGTTACGGCTAATCCCCATAAGACACATATACCCCAATAGTCCCCACTAAACGATCCGTACAAAATCGCCATGGCAGCGACCCCGGTACCGCCCATGATCAAAAAAGCAGTCCCTATCACTTCAGCTAAATATTCTCCCCAAACAGAATCACGCATGCTGTCTCCTCCTTCTATTGATTAAAAATATGATTTCTTACTATCACCCACTAATCCATGTAAAACCAGCTAAAGCACCACCCCCTCAGTCTGTTGCCTCTTACGGTTCACGGTTCCCTTTCCCCAGATTATCATCCCCTTTCTATAAAGCACTGCCCTTCGCTCCGCCGCCATTCCCTTGCGACTTCACCGTCGCCGGCAATAAAAACAGACGGTACACGCTTTTTTTAAGACAAAAAGATAGACCCCTACCGCATATGGTAGGAGTCATTATTCCTGATCGGATTTATGGCGAACTCCATCGCCTCTTCTTATATTTAAATGCTCTAGCTTGACCGCTGCAAGGCTCCCCTCTCCCTATATGGATTCTGTAACGTACAATAAATAGACGGTACACGCTTTTTAAGACAAAAAAACAGACTCCTACCGCATATGGTAGGAGTCATTATCCTCGGTTGGATTTATGGCGAACTCCATCGCCTTTTCCTATACCTATTATATATTCATTGTACAATAGTCAAACAATTCAGTCAATGCTCTATTGAACCTGCTTTATTAAACCTGTAACCCGAATACGGGAGCACATCTTGCTAATATAACTCCTCCACTGCCATACGAACCGCCCAGTCACCGCTTTCCCATAGTTCGGCCAGGCGCAGCAGCACTTTTTCCCGTCCAGCGCCGGAGTCTCTCGCCAGACAGATGGAGCAGGCGGTCAAGGCAACCTGGATATCAGCATCCAGCACCAGTTCCCACACCGTTTGGGGTACTGCCTGGCGCGGGTATAGCTCATCAAACAGATTCAGCGCACTGCGCCGGAGCCGAAGGCTGGATTCGAGTTCCACATCCGCCAAAGGCACTGTCCGAACGGCCAAAGACAGCAAACAGGAACAAGCGGCCGGCCCCAGCTTGCGAAAAGCCGTTTCCGCCGCCGACCGGCAAAAGTCCTCAGCCAGGGCGGCAGCCAAAACAGGCAGGGCGTCCATTCGGCGGTACTCACCCAAAGCATCCACAATACCCGGCAGCAGCTTGTGTTTTGCCACCGCCAACAATAGCAAAAAGGTCGCATCGTCCGGCCAGCGAGTCAACGCACGGGCAACAAAACTCAACACGGCATCCTCACCGGCCTGTTCCACAGGATCAGCGAAACTTCGCGGAGCGGTTAAAAATTCAAGCAGTACTGCTTTGGCCCCCAGCTTGACCAAAGCCTCTACAGCCTGACAGCGCGGTTGAAATAGGCCGCAGGGCTCACGGCTGAACAAAAATTCACGGAGCGGCCCCACAGCCGCTTGTCCACAGTCGATCAGCTCGGCTATCGCCTCGTCCCCTTCGCGCAAGGCCCGCAATTTGCCAAGGGCAGCTTGGATACGTGGTCCGCTCATAGGATTCCGTCCTCCGGCCAGGGAATACACACATACCGTTCACCGACAAGATGGATGACCGCCTGCCGGTAAGCCTCCTCCTCATCACGGTTCTGCAGCTCCCGGCGGACCGCTTCATGCTTCAGGGCATAGCTGCGCATATCTTCCGCCGCCTCTTCAAACCGCTGCGCCCCATGATCAATCAGAAACCGCTGATCGTCTGCGGCAACAGCCGCCACCAGTAAACTAAGATGGCGAAGACAAACGCCCTGGGAACGTCGATACCAGCGCCGCCCGGCAGCTTCGCCAAGCCAGACGGCAAGCTGCCCGATATAATCCGCCTCGGCTTGGCGGAGCAGCCGGCAGACCCGGCAATTCCGGGAATCGTGCACCAGTTGCCGCAGCTTCTCCTCCCTGGCTGGCCCGTCGCTGATCCGATGCAAACGGCGGGCGGCCTCTTCAGCCAGCCGCGCATAACCGACGGAAGCGCCGTGGGACGAAGCTAAGGCGAGCAGCTGCCAGGTATGGAGCGGGCAAAAGCCCAGTTCCGCGGCAAAACCGGCCTGGTCCTGTTCCTGCATGGTGATCTGGTACTGCCAGCGGCGGAAGAATTCCCGCCCATAGTTCTCCAAATGCCGGCACACCGGGCAGCCCTTGCCCCCCAACTCGGGCAAGCGCTTTGCCGGGGCGGGTGCCGGCACGGCGAAGGCCGCCGGATTTACTGCCTCGGCGGATAACGGTATCCCTGGCAGAAAGTCGCCGGCTAACAACGCTGCCGGCTGATTTTCCTGCATCCGTTTAGCCAAAGCCGCCAGTTTTGCCTGCACAGCCATGACCAGCGCCACAGCAGAGCTATCGCGCCGGGCCGTACCGGCTGGCTTTTCTCTGGCCTGTCCACTATCCCCCGGTCCGGCGGCTTCCTGGCAGAAATCCTGCTCCATCGCCGCATCCCCTATTTGCAGCGCCTTATGCAGCACCGCCGCCAGGAAGGCCTGCGACTTTTCCTCCGCCAGAAAAGCAGCCAGGGTTTCTTCCAGCGCTTTCATACCGCTTTGTTCATAGCCGGCCAGGTCACCGGTCAGCCGGGCAGCAAGTCCCTGCCGGGCGGAAACGGGAAAGACCCTTATCGCAGCGCCCCCGGTTTGTTGCCGGATGGTATCGGTCACAAACGTTAGTACCGCCTCCTGTTCGGCAGGACTCACCAGATCCAGCTTATTCACAACAAAGAAAATCCGGTTCACATATTCCCGGATCTCCCGGAGAAAGGCCAGCTCCAGACTGGTCAGCGGCGTATCCACGCTAATGACAAACAATACGGCGTCACATTCGGGTAAGAAGCCGTAGGTGGTTGCCGTATTGGCCGCAACGACCGAGCCGACACCCGGTGTGTCAACAAATTCAACGCCGCGCCGCAAAAAGGGAACAGACAATTCGACCGTGGCGGTCTTTACCTTTTTTTGATTGGACGGATTACCCTTTTCGGTAACATAGTCGGCCAGCGCCGCAACAGGCAGTTCATCGGGGAACAGCGAATTTTCCCGGCGAACCACCAACCGTTCCGTAGCGCCGTACTTAAGCACCGTTATCGCCGAGGTAAGAGGCAGCACACCGGTAGGCAGCAGTTCGCGCCCAATGATCGCATTCATCAGCGAGCTCTTGCCCCGTTTGAACTGGCCGACTACGGCCAGTATGAACCGGTCTTCCGCTAGCTTTACCAATAGCTCCCCGCACCGTCGCCCGCTTTCTTCCCGGCCCAGCGTTGTCAGAGCTTCGCGCTGCAGCCGTAGCTGCTCGGCCAGGAACAATTTCGCCTGCGTATAGCCCCGCAGCTTGGCCAAATCGGGATTAACCGGCGCGGCATCTTCCGGGTCAGCCGGCCGCGCTGCGGCAACATAGGCACCATCCTTTTTGTTCATACGCCCGTACCCCCTAACCGGTAGTTTCTAAAACATCAGCTGTTACACCAAATATTCCGGTATATAAGTCTTCCCCAAAACTGGTGGGCTGCGGTTCGCCCTCCACTATTTTAAAGCTCCGTTCTCCGCTATTTTGCCGCTCGGCCTGCAGGAAAATCGCGTTATCCAGCTTTTTCTCATAAAAACCATGGGCCAACGCATATTGATGGGTAACAAAAAACACCTGAATGTGCTTTTCCAGTAAGGCGGACACGATCTGTCTGGCAATTTCCGAGCCTTCGCGTTCGTTTGTCGCGGCAAAGGATTCATTGAACAGGATCAGGGACTGGGGCCTGATATTGTCTACCATACCGCTCATCCGGCTAAGCTCTTCATCCAGTTTGCCGCTGGTCATCGCCGTGTCTTCTTCCCGCTTATAGTGCGTGAACAGACCGCTGCACACGCGGGCACAGAAAGCTTCTGCCGGTACAAACATCCCGCACTGCATAAGCAGTTGAGCCAGGCCGATACTGCGTAAAAAGGTCGACTTGCCCCCCTGGTTGGCGCCGGTGATCATCACCAGGTTTTTCTGATCGGCCTGCGCGTCATTGCCTACCACCCGCTGCGCCAGGAGCAAGGTCAGGCAAATGTCATACAGCCCCTTAAAGGAAAGGCAACGCTCCTGGCTGGCTACGGGAACGGGAAAAGTAACCGGCTCCTCCTTGGCGGCAAGTTTCTCCCGCAAATTCAAGCAACCGACATAAAAAGCCAGTTCCGTCCGCAGCATGGCAAAAAAACTGTTGATATGCTCCACAGACTGGGCCAGGGCATTGGCAACCAGGTTAATCCCCCGGTCCTTTAACTCTCCCAGCGCCCTGGCACCGGCTTCATCCCGCTCATGGATATGGATCGTATAGGCCGGCGGCTGCTGAGCAAAGAGCCGCTCCAGCCAGCTTTGCTTTTTATCCTGGACCTTATGCAGGGTGTAGCCGGTCCCCTCGTTGCCCTTGCCCAGCGCAGCGCTGACCAGCACGCCGCTACGGAACTGGAGGTGCCGCAAATGCTCCTGTACCAGGGCAAAATAGTCATCAGCAAGCTCTTGCCGAAGCATGGCAAAAAGCACCCGAAAGCCCTCCGATTCAAAGTTACCGGCATATTCATCAGCCAGCTGCTTAAGTTGTTTCAGCCAGGCCAGAAACAGTTGCAGGGCTTCCCGTGCGCTATACAGAATGCCTGCCGGATAGCGGCCGAAAATGCTGAAATAGAGCTTTTTCTTTTTTTCCTCCATGGCCTCTGTGACAATAAGGTACATCTTTCTGACCACAGCAGGATTGTTCAGACAATCCTTAAGAATAGCCTGGCGATAAAGAATAGTGTCTATATCCTCCGTCCCGCACAACAGGCTTTTCCTGGCCACATCAAAGAGAAATTGATCACCGGAAGCCATGGCCTGAAACAACGTAGTCAATTCCAGATCCTGCACCAGGTCGTCAGCATTGGCCGGCAGGGCCTGTTGCAAATTAAAGTCACGGTCCCTATACATAAGAAAAGCTTTCATGATGGTATGCGCTCCTTTAGCAAGCGATAGGTAAGCCGGTACTTTTCGGCAATAGATATAGCATAGGCCAGGCCGTCGGCAGGCCTTCGCACAATCCGGTACGTTCGCCTGGCCGGATCGTCGGGCACTACGGTACTCACCATACTCACGGTTTGCTCGCTTAACGCGGCCAATTCATCGATGAAGGTTACACAAACACACAACAAATCCAGTTCCATGATTCGCTGCATAATCTTCCTGCCCAACAGCACGGCGTCGTTCAACGTGGTGGAGGTAAAGATTTCATTCATAATAATGATGCTGTTTGCCGTAGCCCGGTCAAGAATATCATGAATTCTTACCAAATCATCCTGCAGTTTGCTGCGCAGATTGTTGATGTCTTCTTCTTTTTCAAAATGCGTAAACAACCTGTCGCACAAAAAGAGTTTTGCTTGCCGCCCCGGAACAGGACAGCCCAACCCAGCCAGATAATGCAGTTGGCCAAACGTACGGGCAAAGGTTGTCTTGCCGCCTTGGTTCGGACCGGTTACCACAATAATCCGTTCACGGCCCTGTAAGTGAAAATCATTACACACAACGGCTGCCTTCCGGCCAACCAGTTGAGCGGCCAGAGCCAGATCAAACCCGTCGTAATTGTAAATTTCCTTACAGGTAGCGGAAAGCTGTGGATAGCAAAACCGCAGGCCCGCCTGCTTTAGCTGATCAGTATGTTCCAGGTAAGCCATATAAAATTGTACTTCCCGGTCAAACATAACCAATGTCTCATCGGGAAATCGGCTATATTTTTCGCAAAAAGCGTCGAGCCTGGCAAAGCTGTCGGGATTCAATTGGGCTACGCAATCCAATATTTGCGCTTCAATATGGTTCATGCCCACCCCGCTGGCAAACTTCGCTTTATAATCCTGTACCGCTCCCTGCTTAAACTTGGCAAAGGTTTCTTCCACATCAACACTGTAATCCGCCTCTGCTTCATAGTGGCGAACTTTGATGGCACCATCCTTGATGAGCAGGCAATATCTTATGGCAGTTAATTCGGCCTTAAGCTCCCGGGTCTCCGTTACAAGCGCCCTAAACTCTTCGGCGCGGGCATAGGCCGCAACATATTCGCGAAAAGCTAAAAAGCCGCGGGAGCGTAACCCGGCAGCGTTCAAGTCCTCTGCCAAACGGGTAACGGCTGCGCAATACCGGTCTACTGCCTCGAGAAACCAACCCGCTTTATGGTAATGATAATAGAGCTTTTCGACGGAGCCAAGATACCCGCGGATAGCCCGCATATTGTCCGCGAACGAACGGATAGCGGCCAATAGAGTTTGATTGCCAAGCTCCTGCATGACTTCCTGGCGATACCGGACGGCTTCCTCATCAGGCAGAGCAATATAAAAAAACGGTTTTAAATCATATTCCTGCTTGCCGGCCGTGATGGCCTCCACAATCTGGTCCAGATTCAAATCCCGGAAAAAAGCCGGTTCTTCCCTGATTTCCCTTCGCAAATGCCCGGCATGTTCCGCAAACAGTATACTAAAGCTCATAAAAACACCTCCCTGTTTAAACCCCTGTTTCTTACCGGCAGACACGGTAACCCATCAACAGCAAAGTACCAAGCCGCTATTCTTCATTCCCCACGCTTGACGACCACATCATCGGCGCCTATAAAAAAAAATGACTCCTGCAGGCTTTTTAGCCTGCAGGAGTCATTAGCGCTTACGCGCTTTTACGGCGAACTCCATCACCGGAAAATGCAGTTTATATTCTATATACTAACAAGCCCTGCTTCCTCTGTCAATTCCTCCGGCTCCAGCTGCACTATTTTCCAGCAGAGCCGTTCTCTCCGGGCAAAAGGGCCGGACGTCATACAAGACTGGCTAAAGCACAGCGCAACCACCATATATAGTGTATATAAAAAAATATATAACAACATATCGTTAATCAAGCAGGATTTACCAGTTCCTATGCGGAAAATACATCAACTATAAATACAGCTAAGGGAGTTGGCGTCAAGTGGATAAATTTGATCAACACAGAAGCTTTTTAAAATCGAACTTTGCCGAATTCAAGAAAATAACAACCGATGCAAAGAAGGGTCTGCCCCAGCCGGTAAAGGTAAAGCCTTACGAACTGCAGGCCGAATTGATTGATCTCCCGGCAGTAAGCGAAAGTACCCTGACAAGTAAAAATATCTTTACTTGCATAAAAGAACGAAGAAGTACCAGACTTTACGGTGATTGTCCGCTCAGCCTCGACGAATTATCCTATCTTCTATGGGCGACCCAGGGCATCACCGGCACGAACAAAGCCGGCCTTACACTAAGAACAGTTCCCTGCAGCGGTGCGACCCATTCCTTTGAAAGCTACCTGTTGATTAGAAATGTGGCAAATATCCAAAAAGGAGTATACCGCTACCTCCCGATAGAGCATAAGCTCTTATTTATGTTTGAACTGGATAAGCTGGAAAACAAAATAGACGAGATTACCCTGGACCAGCCATTTGTCCCTAACTTTGCCAATAAAGCAGCGGTGTTATTTCTTTGGAGTACAACGCCCTACCGGTCGGAGTGGAAATATGATATTACCGCCCACAAAAAAATCCTGATAGATATCGGACATGTCTGCCAAAACCTGTATTTAGCCAGTGAATCCATCGCCGCCGGAACCTGTGCCATCGGAATATACGATCAAGCGCTGGTCGACCGGTTACTGGGTCTGGATGGGAACGACGAATTTGTCATCTATCTCGCGGCGGTAGGGAAGAAACCATAACGCCTTATTTATAGGTAAGCTTACACAAATTGCAAATGAGCAATTTTGTTATTAAAATACCGTCTGCCAGCCGGAATCAAGGCCAGCCAGCCAAACCAGCCCCAACGGTTCCGGTGATAATCAAAGTAATTCCATTCTTCCAGAAACCTGATATTTTCGTGCAAAGCTTCCACCATTTTCCCACTGGCTACGCCCCATTGAAAGGAAGCATTCGTTTTACTGACACTGTCATGGCGCCGGCTGTTCTTTACCAATAGGGGCGATAAGATTTCAAACAGCATTTCCGCTTGGGGAAACTCGCTGGCCAGTCTGGCAAGCAACTCTTTTATTTCCGGCTCGGTAAAATACATAAGCACACCTTCGGCAATAATTAATACCGGCCTATCGTCCCGCTGGATTGCCTGCGGCCAAGCCGGATCAAATATGGACTTTTCCAGCATCCGGTACCGGTCGGTTTCGGAAAAAAACTGGCGGCGCAGCCGGATAGGCTCGGCCAGATCCAGATCATACCAGTGAACACGGCCGTTATCTACACGGAAAAAGCGGGTATCAAGCCCACAACCCAGATTAATCACAACGGACTCGGCCTGCTTGGCCAAAAAAGCAGTGACCGCTTTATCCAGCAGTTCCGTCCGGATCGCCACCCCTATCTGTGACAGCCTGGCCTTTTCAAATTTTACAAAATCATACTCTAGCTTTTCCATCATCTGAACGGCTAAGTCATCCCGGATAATCGGCTCCGGTCGCTTCGTTTCCACCGCTCTGGCCCATAGGGGAATTAACAGCGTTTCCGAAACGCCTTCCAGCTTTTGTTTAACCATGTTATTGCCCTCCCCGGTGTTATCGCTTAATTTAATCGATAATGATTTTTGTTATCAATTAAATTATAACGGAATAGAAATTTCCAGTCAACTTCCATTCACCTCAATTCAGGAAAGCACTCCACAATCGTATGGATGAATCGGCACAGGCTTTGGAAACCTATAAGCGAGCACCTTTCCCGCATTACAACTCGCCCGACAAACATAATATCGCAAAAATAATCTCTAGCCCGGCCTACGCCAAGCAGGCAAACCCGCTGAAATAGCCATGTTCACCAAGAAAGGGAGATGACCTGTCCATGTCTTGTAATTCCAATCCTACACAGCAATTCGCTGCCCAAACCGAACGGATTCACCGTTTTTTAGATCAGGTAACTAAAAAACTGATTGTCATGAGCGGCAAAGGCGGCGTCGGCAAGAGCACTGTAGCAGCCAATCTGGCCGTAACACTCAGTCAGCAGGGCTACCAAGTGGGCCTGCTGGATATTGATGTGCACGGTCCCAGCATTGCCGGTCTGCTCGACTTGAACGACCTGCCGTTATTGACTGACCGCGAGCAAATCTATCCCATCGAATACAGTCCGACCCTGAGGGTAGTGACCATCCAAGGTCTCCTGGACAAACCCGATGATCCGGTCATCTGCCGGGGCCCCGCCAAAATCACCATGATCCGCCAATTCTTAGGCGATGTCGACTGGGGGCCGCTGGATTTTCTGATTATCGACAGCCCGCCGGGAACCGGTGACGAGCCGCTTACCATCGCACAGACCGTCACCGGCTGCCAGGCCGTCATTGTTACTACCCCGCAGGAAATCGCCTTAGCCGATGTCCGCAAATCCATTCAATTCTGCCGGAAGGTCAACCTCCCCATTGCCGGCATTATCGAAAACATGAGCGGCTTTGTCTGCCCCTCCTGCGGCAGTCGCCACGATATTTTCAAAAGCGGCGGCGGCGAAAAAACGGCAGCCGCGGCCGGACTGCCGTTTTTAGGACGCCTGCCCATCGACCCGGCCATTGTCACGGCCGGCGACAGCGGTAAAGCCCTTGCCAGCCTCCATAATCAAACACAGACAGATATGCAGCACCTGGTCGATCAGTTGCTCCAGCAGCTCGGCAACCCGACTCCGACAGAGACCGGGCTGCTGAAAATCGCCATCCCCACCGACAACGGAAAGCTGGGAGAGCGTTTTGGCCATAGTGCGGTATTTTCCATAATCAGCGCCCAAAAGGGACAGATCGTACAGCAGGAAGAGCTTACCCCGCCCCCTAAGCCAGGCGCGATTCCCGGCTGGCTGGCCGAACAGGGCTGTCATACCGTCATTGCCGGCGGTCTGGGCGAGGCAGCCAGAAGCAAACTGGCCGAACTGGGGATCAAAGTGATCTGCGGAGCACCGGCCGCTACGCCGGAGCAACTGGCGCTCCGCTATCTGCGGGGCGAACTGATTGCCGGTACTCCCGCCGCCAGCCCGGCGTCCCCGGCTTCTTCCTGCCAGGACTGTAACCACACCTAATTAAAAGCAAATAAAGAAGGTACGTCACCTGGCATCGGCCAAGCGGCGTACTTTCTCTGTTCTCTGTCCGGCTTCGTCCTCTGAAAAGTGGCAACACCCGTTAATCAATCCGGCCACAGCCACACAGCGCATCCGGTCATTTTAGACGGCCCTTAAATAAACAAATTGACATTGGCGTCTTCCGCCTCGCTGAGATAATAACCCACACCGCCGATTTTTACGCCGTCCAGCAGTTCTTCCGGCTTAAAGCCCATGACATCCATCGACATCTGACAGGCCACAATCTCCACCCCGGCGGCCATGGCACTCTTCATCAACTCCTCCAGCGAAGCCACTTGCTTATTGTTCATAACCATTCGCATCATCGCCGTGCCCATCCCCAGCATATTCATTTTAGACAGGGTCAGTTTTTTGCTGCCCCGGGGCATCATCCAGCCAAACATGCGGTCCAGAAAGCCCTTGGCCACCGGCACCGTTTCCGGCTTGCGCAAAATGTTCAGTCCCCAGAAGGTAAAGAAGAGGGTTACTTTTTTTCCCATGGAGGCGGCGCCGTTGGCGATAATAAAGGCGGCCATAGCCTTATCCAGATCGCCGCTGAAAACGACGATGGTTTTATTATCTTTCGCCGGCGCAGTGCAGGCCGGGGCGGCGCCAGGCACCGCTGCCTGCTTTTGAAGGCGGGCCACAATCCGGTTCTTTTCTTTTTGCAGCGACAGCAGCGTGTGGCCGGTCCGCAGGCACCAAGCCTTAATATCCTCAAAAAAACCGGGGTCCGAGGCCGTGACTAGCAAAATCTGCCCCACTGCCAGGCCGTCCATGGCTTCCTTTACCCGCAACAACGGACCGGGGCAGCACAGACCGCAGGCATCCAGCACCAGATCCGGCTCAGCCGTTGCCGCTGGTACAGCAGGCGGCTTCGCGGCAGGCTGCGTCACCTCAGCCGGCGGCTGCCCTTCAGCCAGGCGCGGGGCTGCCGCCTTATACCCGCCGCTCATGCTCTTGACCCGGAAGCCGTGCTGGCTGAGAATGCGGGCGGCAATGTAGCTTTGCAGGCCGACCTTGCAATAAGTCAGGATCAGCTTGTTCTTATCCAACTCAGCAAGGCGGCTGCGCAGACTATCGGTCGGAATGTTGACCGCGCCCGGCAGCGCATTGGTGGCAAACTCAAGGGGAGAGCGGACATCCACCAGCACGGTGGTCTGCGGATCAAAGCCGGCCAGTTCATCATAGGTGAATACCTCCAGCCGCTTGGTCAGAATATTTTCGGCAACAAAGCCGGCCATATTGACAGGATCTTTCGCCGACGAGTACGGCGGGGCGTAGGACAGCTCCAGCTCGGTCAGATCCTGGACCGTGCCTTTCAGGCGGATAGCGGTAGCCAGCACATCAATATGCTTATCAATCGACTCCGGTCCTACCGCCTGGGCGCCAAGGATTTTACCATCGTCGCCAAACAACAGCTTGATAGTTAGTTGCAGTGCATCCGGATAGTAGGAAGCATGGGAATTGGGGTGTACATAAATAGCCTGATACGGCACCTGCAGGCGTGCTAAGCTTCGTTCGTTATTACCGGTAGCGGCAGCCGTCAGATCAAACACCTTTAAGATGGCCGTGCCCTGCGTCCCCTTATAGACACTGGGAATACCGGCTATATTGTCGGCGGCAATGCGCCCCTGCTTATTGGCCGGACCGGCCAGCGGCACGGCAGCCGGCTGACCGGTCACCAAATCCACAACCTCCACGGCATCGCCAACAGCATAAATATCCGGCTGATTGGTCGCCATATGCTCATTGACCAGAATATGGCCCCGTTTGCCCAGAGCAACGCCGCTGTCCTTTAGAAAACCGGTGGCCGGCGCCACACCGATAGCCAGCACCACCATATCGGCAACAATCTGCCTGCCGCTCTGCAGCGTAACCAGCAGCCCGTCAGCCTGTTCCGCAAAGTGCGCCACACCATCCCCTACCTGAACGGTTACGCCGTGGTCCCGCAGTTCTTGTTCGATCAATAAAGCCATATCACTGTCAAAGGGCGGCAGAATATGGGGCGCCGCCTCCACCAGCGTTACGGCAAGACCGCGCTCACGCAGGTTTTCCGCCATTTCCACGCCGATAAAGCCTCCGCCGATGACCGCCACCCGCTGTGTGTTATCCCGGTCTACCACCGCCTTGATGCGGTCGGTGTCCGGTATGTTGCGCAGGGTGAAAATCCGCGAGCTGTCGATACCCGGAATCGGCGGCCGCAGCGGTTGAGCCCCCGGCGACAACAGCAGGACGTCATAGCTCTCCTCATAACAGCCCCGTTCCCGGCTGTTGATGCGAATCATTTTCCTCGCCGGTTCAATAGCCGTCACCTCGCTGTTCACCCGTACGTCGATGGCAAACCGCGCCCGCATGGCTTCCGGTTTTTGCACCAGCAGCTTATCCCTTTCCCGGATGGTTTCGCCGATATAGTAAGGCAAACCGCAATTGGCAAACGAAATGTGCTCATCTCTTTCCAGCAGGATAATCTCGGCTTGCTCATCCAGACGGCGCAGGCGGGCGGCAGCCGATGCCCCGCCGGCCACACCGCCGACAATAATCACTTTTTTCCCCATAGTTGCATCCTCCTCGCTATTATAAACAAATCTATTAAACATTATATTGTTATATTTAGTTTATACGATATATCGAATAAAGTAAAGTACTAAATGGATAGCTTACTACTTTATTTTATTCGCCTTGCCGCCAAAGGTTCCTTCTTTCTCGGGGAGGCGTCGCCTTTCGTAAAACTCCAGAAAAGACAGGAACTACACAACTTGACAGACCAATCCCCGCCAGGCCTGTTAGTAAGGCTGGCGGGGATGATACCGGTACCGGCGCACTCAGCCAGATTTTCGTCCAAAGAATTCATAAAAGAGCAGCGGTACCACAAGCAGGGTCAGTCCGGTTGCCGCCACGGCGCCGAACATCATGGCAATCGCCAGACCCTGAAAGATCGGGTCAAACAACATAACAAAGGAACCGACCACCACGGCAGCCGCCGTCAGCACAATGGGACGGAACCGCACACCGCCAGCCGCCAGCAATGCCTCCCTCAGCGATTTTCCTTCCCGCTGCGACGCCTGGGCAAAGTCAATCAGCAAAATAGAATTCCGGACGATAATCCCCGACAGGGCAATAAACCCAATCATTGAGGTGGCGGTAAAAAAGGCGCCGAACAGCCAGTGTCCCGGCAGAATACCGACTAAGGTCAGCGGAATGGGCGCCATAATGACCAACGGCGTCAGAAAGCTCTTGAACCAGGCCACTACCAGCACATAAATCAAAACCAGCACGGCGGCAAAGGCAACTCCCATATCGCGGAACACCTCATAGGTAATCTGCCATTCGCCGTCCCATTTCATGGCATAGGTGTCTCCCAGCCAGGGCGATTCGGCAGAATACTGGCGAATCGAATAGCCCTCCGGCGTTTTGACCTGGGCGATTTTATCCTTCATGGCCAGAATGGCATAGACCGGGCTTTCCAGTTTGCCGGCCACATCACCGATTACATAGGTAACGGGTTTTAAATTCTTATGGTAAATGGTCTTTTCCTCCATACCCTCCCGCTGCCGCACCAGCTCGGACAACGGTACTAACGCGCCATTGCTGCCGGTCAACGAAAGCTGCTCCAGGGAAGCTGCCGTAAGCTCTGCACGCTCGACATAAGGCAGGCGCAAAAAGAGCTCCACCGGCTCCTTCTCCGCAGGCAGGTGCGCCAGACCAATACGGCTGCCGCTGACAGCCGCTTGCAAGGCGCTCGCCACCGCCTGCGTACTAAGGCCATGATAAGCGGCCTTTTCACGGTCTACATCAAACCAGACCTTGGGCTGGTCCTCCTCCACGTACCAGTCCACATCGACCACACCATCGGTCTGTCTGAAAATATCGCGAATCTGCCGGGCAACCGCCAATTGTCCGGCTTGCGACGGCCCGTATACTTCCGCCACCAAAGTGCTCAGCACCGGCGGTCCTGGCGGCACCTCCGCCACCTTGAGCCGTGCCCGGTAGGCGCTGCCGATCTTCTCCAACTCAGGTCGCAGGCGCTTCGCCAGTTCGTGACTTTGCTCGCGGCGGTCGCTCTTAGCGGCAAAATTCACCTGAATGTCGGCGCTGCTAGCGTCGGACCTCTGAAAATAATGCCGTACCAGACCATTAAAATTATAGGGTGACGCTGTTCCGACATAACTCTGGAAATCGGTGATTTGCGGCACCGTCTTTAAGTACGCGCCCAAGGCCTTGGTCAGCGCTGCCGTCTGTTCCAGCGTACTGTCCTCCGGCATATCGATAATTACCTGAAGTTCGCTTTTATTGTCAAAAGGCAACATTTTCACCTCCACCCCTTTAAGCGGGATGGTCAACAGCGCCAAGACCAGCAGACCGCCGATAGCGGCCAATACCAGCCGTCGCTTGGCGGCCGAGTCCAGCAGTGGCTGCAGGACAGCGGCATAGCGGCGCTGAACAGCACCCGGTCTGCCGCTGTGCGGTGCTTGATGCGCCGCCGAACGAAGCAGACGGAGACCCAGCCAGGGACTGACCATGAAAGCCACCAGCAGGGAAAACAGCATAGCCGCGGAAGCGCCGACCGGAATAGGCTTCATATATGGTCCCATCAGACCGGAAACAAAGGCCATCGGCAGCAGCGCGGCAATCACGGTAAAGGTAGCCAAAATGGTCGGATTGCCAACTTCATCGACCGCCTGAACGGCGGTTTCCTGATCGGCCCGGCCGGCCAGCGTAAACCGCCGGTGAATATTCTCCACCACCACAATGGCGTCATCCACCAAAATACCGATGGAAAAAATCAGGGCAAACAACGTCACCCGGTTGAGTGTATACCCCAGCAAATAACTAATCAGCAGCGTCAAGGCCAGCGTCACCGGCACGGCCACACCGACTACGCCGGCTTCCCGCCAGCCCAGCGTCAGCGCGATCAGAATAACAACCGATACGGTGGCAATCAGCATATGCTCTAACAGCTCATCAGATTTTTCTTTGGCAGTGTCTCCGTAGTTGCGGGTCGCCGTGACCTGTACACCGGCAGGCAAAATGCCGCCGCGCAACCGCTCCACCTTCGCCAGGGCCCGTTCGGCAATAACGGTGGCATTGGCGCCCGCTTGCTTGGCCAGAGACAGGGTGACGGCCTCATACGGCCCCGGCCCTGCCGCGCTCAATCCCTTTAAGGCACCGCCGGCGCCAACATCCATGAATACATATTGGTCAGGTTCACCGGGACCGTCCAGAATATCCGCCACCTGTCTCAGATAAACCGGCCGGTTGTCATACACCCCGACAACAATCTGTTCCACATCGGCAGCGCTGCTCAAAAACCGGCCGGTCTCCATTTTCACTTCCCGGTTCTGCTGCTGGATATTACCGCTGCTTAGCAGTGCGTTGGCCCCGGCAACCGCCCCGCCAATCCGGTCCCAGGTCAAATGATAAGCCTGCAGCCGCACCGGATCAGGCTGGATGCGAAGTTGGCGCTTTTGTCCGCCGATTATATTGATTTCCGAAACAGCCTCATCCTTTTTCAGCTCGGCAGCCAGTTCCGCCGCTACCCGGCGCAGTTCATAGCCGTCGTAGCCAGGTTTGTCGCTCCACAAAGTAAGTGCCAGTACCGGCACATCATCAATAGAGCGCATTTTAACCAAAGGCTGCGACATTCCGGGTGGTATCCGGTCATAATTGGCCATTAGCTTATTATACAGTTTAACCAGACTGTCCTCGGCGCTCTGACCGACCTTGAAGCGGACAATGGTCAGGTTGCTGCCCGGTTTGGCGATGGAATACACGTATTCCACGCCGGGTATTTCCCATAATAGCTGCTCCATCGGTGTTGTTACCCGGTTTTCCACTTCGGCGGCTGTTGCACCCGGATAGCTGACCATCACATCCAGCATCGGCACAACAATCTGCGGCTCCTCTTCCCGCGGTGTCAGGGTAACGGCAAAAATGCCGAGCAGCAAGGCTGCTGCCACCAGAATCGGCGTCAGCTTGGAATTTATAAAATAACTGGCTATCCTGCCGGCAAAACCCAGCCCTTTCATAGCCGGTTCACCTCCCCGGCCAGCGCGCCGTCGGTCGCGTATTCCATCCCGCCAGTGACAACCAGATCACCGTCCTGGAGACCGCTGATGATCTCCACCACACTGCCATACTGACGGCCCAGACGCACCAGGCGGTACCAAATCCGCTCCTGCCCATCCAGTACATAGACGCCGGTCAGTTGTCCCTTGGCAATTACCGCCGTCTGCGGCACAGACAACATATTCTGCCGGTCAAGCAGGAACCGGACCTTGCCATATTCTCCGGTCTTTACCGTCCGATCAGCCAAGGAAATTTTAACCAGTGCCGAACGGCTGGCTACATCGACGGCCGGCACGACCTCCTTCACCGTACCGGCGATGGTTCTGCCACCGGCCGTATCAAACCAGGCCGCCATCCCAGGTTGAACCTTATCCACCGAACCAGCCGCCACGTAACATTCGACCAGGAAAGCGCGATTGTCCTCTACGGTAACGACCGGCACTCCGGCTTGCACCATATTGCCAATCTCCAGATTTTTTTCGGTCACAACTCCGCTAACCGGTGCAACCAAACGACTGCCAGCCTTAGCCTCAGCCAAAATGGCACCGGCCCGGTCCCGTCCGTCCATCGCCTGTTCATAGGCAAGCTGGGCCAGCTCATGCTGCGTGCGAATTTCATCCACCTGTTGACGCGAAATAGCTGCCTGCCTGTATAGCGTCTCATATCGCTCATAAGTAACCGCCTGGAGCGCACGGTTCCGCTCGGCCAGTTGCAAACCCTTATCGGCCTCCCGATAACCGGCTTCCGCCGCCGCCACTTGCTGACGAATTTCCGTGTCGGCCAACTCAGCCAAGACCTGGCCGGCTTGCACTAAGTCCCCGGACTGTACATATACCGCGGTCACTGCTCCCATGATCTTCGGCGCCACTTTACTGACTACATGGGCCTTTACCGTCCCTGCCGTTTCATAATATCGCTCGGCCGGTGCCATCTGCACGACCGTCACCGTAATCGGTCCCGCCAGTTTCTTAACATCGGCAGCAACCGGCTTGGCCGGCCCGCCGCAGCCGGCTGCCAGCAGCGTCAGGCCGGCCAACAGCCCTCCCCACAATACAAACCGGGATATCCTTCTTGCCATAGCATCCTCCCGCCTTTCTGCCTTCTGCTTTTTATGAACAGTATAAAAACATTAAATCTAATTATTCATATATTACAATTTAATAGTAATAGAAACAGCAGAAAATGTCAATCAGAAATCCCAGACAATAAAAAAGAAGCCCGCCGCCTGAGGATCAGGCTTTGTGCTTCTTTCCACCGCTATGGTTTTTACGTTATTTCGAATGCAGCACCGATGTGTAGCTATCGGCCATGCTCTTTACGCGGTAACCATGCTGCTGCAAAATCCGCGCTGCAATATAGGCGTATACCAACCGCGCAGTATACCAGGACCCGTTTGTTTTTATCAAGTTCCTGTATACCGGCGCGAATACTGTCGGCCGAAATGTTCACCGCGCCCGGCAAAGCGCCCTGGGCAAACTCGCCTTGCGTGCGGGTAGCCAGCAGGATATATTCATTCCGGTCAAAGGTCCCGAAGCTGGCATTGGTGAATACCTCCGTTCAATATAGTATGGCAGACCGCAATTGGCAAATGAGATATGCCCGTCCCGCTCGGAAAGAACGATCTCCTCAAATCTATTCAGATGCCTGCAGCCTGGTCGCTGCCGAAGCCACGCTGGCCACACCGCCGAAAATTCCCATCACCGGCGTCTTCCCTGCGCTATGCCCCTGTATGGCTGTCTCTCATTGAGGAAACAATATCCGAATTAATTCAACAACCCGTTGGTCACATACACTATACTTGATTTCCGTGCCATTGCGCGTCCCCTGCACAATTCCGGCCATACGCAGCTTCTGCAGATGCTGGGATATGGTTGATTGCGGCGCACTCAGGCAGTCCTGCATATGCGTAACATTGCAGCCGTTTTTCTCGATCAGGCCACGCACGATGCACAGCCGCAGCGGGTGGGCCAAGGCCTTTAACAATTCCGCCCGTTCCGCATAGCTCGAAGCGTCGATTTCCATAGGCTAGCCTCCTTCAATTAAAATATCCATATATTACGTTTAATACTATCATTCTCCGGAAAAAAAGTCAAATTCCCAGGGTGTTTCAAACCAGTGGAATACTCCCCGGCGAGTAATTCCTGCATTGGACGAATTAAATTTTAACAGTGAAGCTTCGCCTAGCTTTTTCGCTACATTTACTTGACAAGTATCTTCCGTTGCGCTATAACTAATTATGAAATATATTTCAAAAGAGGAGTATTATGGTACGACCGCACAAAGAACGGCAAATTGAACAACTTCCGCCGGTCACGCATTACAAACCGGTCGGCAAACCCCTGCGCAGTTTACAGGAAGTCATCCTGACCATTGAAGAAATGGAAGCGCTCCGCCTTGCTGATATTGAGCTGCTGGATCAAAAATCTGCCGCCGAACGCATGGCCATATCGCGTCCCACCTTTCACCGCATTGTTAACCGGGCGCACCAGAAAATTGCCGCAGCCCTATGGCAAGGCTGTGCCCTCCGGGTGGATGGCGGCAGCTTTAAGATCGCCCATACCTGCCAAAAAACGCCCCGTGATTTTTTGTGCCAAACCTGCGGGCACCATTGGTCACTGCCCCATGGTACCGGCCAGCGCTGTCAGGAATTGGTCTGTCCGGTCTGTCAGGCAAGCACGGTAAAACGGGAGGATAAATAAGCCGCGCACAGCCCGCTGCCGTAATACCGGAAACGGTTGACTGGAAATCACCTGACCCGCAGCAACTATGCTTAGCTATTTTTTTAGTTTTATTATGAAATATATTTCATAATAAGCGTCCTCTGCAATCTCGTCATGGATTCCCTGGGTAACCGCTGATTAAATGATCCTGTCGGCCTGGCGCGAGATTTTTTCGCTGGCAAGGGAGCAAATACGGCCCCTATTTCACAAGCTGCGCAGCATGGATTAATCAGTGGGTACCTAACCAAGCAAACTAATCAGATAAGGAGACTTGTTCCATGAACACCTACATTCCTACAGGTATTTGCCCGAAAAAAATTCAATTTTCCGTAGAAAATGACCGGGTTACACATGTCGAGTTTAGCGGCGGCTGTCCGGGGAATCTAAAAGCCCTCAGCCTGCTGGTACAGGGAATGCCGGTGGATACAGTCATTCAAACCTTCAGAGGCAACCTCTGCCGTAACGGCACCTCCTGCATGGACCAATTTGCGCAAGCTTTGGAGGCTCATAAGCAGCGTGCTCAGCCCGGCGCCTAAGTTACCAAAAGCAATGTTAGAAACTGCTTCCCCTACCAGATTTTTTCTGTCACTACTAAAAAAGGAGATGACCTATCTATGACCTGTAATTCTCATACAAACCAGGAATTTGATGAACAAACCCAGCGGATTAACCGCTTTTTAGACCAGGTCGACCACAAGCTCGTGGTTATGAGCGGTAAGGGCGGTGTCGGCAAAAGCACCGTCGCGGCCAATCTGGCCGTAGCGCTCAGCAAGCAAGGCTACCAAGTAGGACTGCTGGATATCGATGTCCACGGCCCCAGCATTGCCGGTCTGCTCGGCCTGACTGAACAGCCACTGCTGACCGACGGCGAGCAGCTTTTGCCTATCGAATACAGTCCGACGCTGAAGGTCGTTACCGTCCAAGGCATACTGGAGCATCGCGACGATCCCGTAATCTGCCGCGGACCTTTTAAAATCGGCATGATCCGCCAATTTCTGGGCGATGTAAACTGGGGGCTGCTGGATTTTCTCATCATCGACAGCCCGCCGGGAACAGGCGATGAGCCCCTGACCATCGCGCAAACCGTCGTCGGCTGCCAGGCTGTCATCGTCACCACACCACAGGAAATTGCCCTGGCCGACGTCCGCAAGTCCATTCAGTTCTGCCGGAAAGTAGAGCTGCCCATTGCCGGCCTCATCGAAAATATGAGCGGCTTCGTCTGCCCGTCCTGCGGCAGCCGCCATGATATCTTCAAAAGCGGTGGTGGCGAGAAAACAGCCGCAGCGGCCGGACTTCCCTTCTTAGGACGCCTGCCGCTTGACCCGGCCATTGTCGTCGCCGGCGACACCGGCGAGGCAATCAGCAGCAGCCAAAGTCATACACAAAAAGACCTGCAGCATATTGTCGTCCAACTGCTTTATCAACTCAATAAACGCCCGGCGATAAACGGGGAAGTATTAAAAATCGCCGTCCCCGTCACCAACGGAACGCTTTGTGATCACTTCGGTCACTGCAAGACTTTCTCCATTTTCAGCGTCCGGGAACAGCAAGTCGTACAACATGAAAGCCTGACTCCGCCGCCCCACGCCCCTGGTGTCATTCCCGACTGGCTTGCCGAGCAAGGCTGCCGTACCGTCATTGCCGGCGGTCTGGGGGAAGGCGCCAAACTGAAATTAGGCAAACTGGGCATCGAGACCGTTTGCGGCGCACCATCCGACACACCGGAGAATTTAATCATCCGCTATCTTCAGGGCGATCTGGTCACCAAGCCCACAACCTGCAATCATGATCACGCCGCTACGGCCGGCCACAATTGCCAGCATACATAAATGTCCATACAAAAAGGCATCTCCCTCTGGGGAATGCCTTTTTCGCTGTCTATCTTCCTTATTTTCTTACAAGCGTGCCGCCGAAGAATCGGGGAAAATTACCGGCCCATACATCTTTGATCACGGCCTAATGACTGTCACTGCTTGGCAAGTACCGCTTGTCTTACTCTGCCCTGGCAACAATATCAGCTACCATTTCCGGCGAAACCGACCTTTCGATATAAAAAGCCGTAAGGAGATACAGTGGAACACTAACACCTATGTGGATCAAGGTGAAGTTGAAGCCGAGCGACACTGCCTCAAATAGCAGGATCGGAAGCTTAGTACTTGACCAGACACCTAAAAAAAATATTACATTCGACAACCTTGCTCCCTTTTTTAACAGCAAAAGTCCCATTGGAAAAGCCACATATAAGGGTCCTGCCGCCACCGTTCCCAGCACAAAGGCGATCAGCAGCCCCATTAAGCCTGAACCGTGGCCCATATATCTTATCAAGGTTTCCTTGGGCACCCAAACATCCATCAGTCCCATAACAATAAAGATCGGTGGAACCAATAACAGCATTTCCCGCAAGTTCGACAGCGTGATTACCGCCGCATTTTTGCCGGTAGTATGATCGACAAAAAAGATAGCAATTTGTATTATGAGAAATATCGCCGTCCATTTATAAGCTTTCCATATCGCCACGCTACATCACCAGCCCGATCACAACAGTAAAGATAACACAAACCACAAACGATAAAATAATGCGTTTTACCGCGATATTCCTATTAAAATAGGCAATCTCTGTCGGCAGCGTCACAAGCCCGACCGCTATAATTGTTGAAATCAGTGCGGCCACCTGCATATAGCCAGCCCCGGCCTTAAGCAAAGCTCCGCCCAGCGGAAAAGCCACAAAACTGGGAATGGTCACCACCGAACCAATGATTAACCCCAGCACCGCACCGGGTATTCCCGATTCCGCTCCAATCAGTGTTGTAATAACGCCTGGACTGATGACAGAAAGCGAGATCCCGACAAACAGCATCATGGCCAGCACCGTAGGCAGCAGTTTGTCAAACGACTTCCAGGCAATCCGGAGGCTTTGTTTAGTTTTGTCTCTGTCTTTCAGCCAGGAAACGAATAATAATACACCGGCAACTGCATATAAAAAGCCTGATACCATCTTGTACCACCTATATCTTAGTATCCAGCCGGTCAAATTGGGCCAGAAAATACTCAAGATTCTTCTTTCTTTCCTCAATATCCAGCTTAAATTCCCGCAGCAAGGAATGGCCCTTCGCGGTTATGGTATAGCATTTTCGCGCAGCTCCCGGATTTTCCGTATCCCAGCAAGCTTCAACTGCGGCCGATTTTTCCAGCTCATACAGTGCCCGGTAAATAGCCGGCCCGTCTGCTTTCATATAAGGCAAGGACGTATTCATTTTATTAAGCAGCATAGCTCCATGCATGCTCTCCTGCGCCAAAAACAATAGGATAAAAGCCGGTAAATGGCGGCCATAATTCAATCTACTCATCAAAAAGCTCCCTTTTCAAGATCAACATATATGTGTTAGTAACATCATAATACAAGAAACATTATCCTGTCAATCTGCACGTTAAATGAAAAGGTAAGTTCAAGAATGGGTCAAAGCATGGAGAATGCAAGAATAAGGTCAACTCATTTCACTTTACGAAGGAGAAAAAAGGCTGTATAATGCCACTAAGAAGCTGCATTGCCCTGTTTTTCTACAAGGGAAAGAGACATCTGAAACAGCGTGCAAAACTGAATTCCACATGTCGTTGTCGTGTAGGACTAAATTCGGCAGTGAATTCCCCCGCATAATGAGTGTTATTTTAAGAGTGATGGTTTAAGAGTGACCTCGTCGGGAGGAATGGCAACCAGTTTCAGAAGGTCATGCAACTTAGGATTCAAAAGCAAAAGAGACAGCCTGAACGGAGTGCAACCGTTC
>NZ_FQZD01000048.1 GCF_900141835.1 Propionispora hippei DSM 15287
CGCTTGCGCCAAGCCAGATGCCGAGCACATCCTTTTTGCCGTCCAGATCGGTGCCGATGGCGACGTAAGCTGCTTTTTTGGTGACGATCCCGTTGTCCCGGACGCTATAATGCACAGCATCCAGAATCATCATGGCGTAGATGCTCTGTAGCGGCCGTTCCTGCCATTCCTTGATAAGTGGCAGAATTTTGTCGGTTATCTTGGAAACACGACTGTCATCCACGTCGATGCCATACATCTCCCGCATGGTTCTTTGGATGTCGCGGGTAGAGATGCCCTGAGAGTACAAAAAGATGACTTTGTCCTCTATAGAGGAAACGTCGGTCTGATGCTTTTTGACAAGCTGCGGCGAATATTCGCCCTGACGGTCGCGCGGAACCTTGATCTCCATTTCTCCGGTGCTGCTCTGCACGGTCTTTTGGGAATACCCGTTTCGGCTGTTGTCCGTTTGCTTGTTTTTGTAGTCGTATTTTGAATAGCCAAGCTCGCTGTCAAGCTCTGCGTCAAGTGCCGCCTGTATCGTTTCGGCGGTCAGCATTTTCACAAATTCGTGAACATCATTCATATCCTTGATCCCATATTCCTCGATCATTTGCCGCAGCTTGCTTTTTTCTTTCCCTGCCATAACAAAACCTCCATTGTTGTCATTTTTATCTTACCTGACAATGGAGGTTTACACAATTTTTTCTGCACTACCATCTTTTACCATTTTAATGTATAATTCCATGTTTGTCCGCCATACAAGTACGTGTGGTCGCGAGTGACTTGATAACCATCCTTTTTGATGGTTATCCAATATTGTTTAGAATCAGTCGGTATGGCACATCTAAAGTTTCCATTTTCATCTGTAGTCACTGTCGCCACACCTGACATCCCTCCATCTTCTTCGATAGAAACCTTTGCACCTTCAACAGGTTCCCTATTCTGATTAATTACTTTACCACTGATCCAGTCAGGATGGAGACTATAGTTATTTACAAGAGATGTTCCCGCTACATAGTAATTGCCAATTTGCTCTCGAATAATTCTATAATTCCCCTTGCGAATTGTTAACAATCCGGAGGTTTTCGCCATCGGATGGATAACATAATTACCTAAAGAATCAGTAACAGCCTTACTTTGTCCTCCAATGCCACTTGCTTCAAAAACAACCGTAACCCCTTCTATCGGCTCCTGATTTTGGTTTACAATTTTTCCGGAAAGCGTATAAGTTGGCATCAGCGCAGATAAAAAGTTTGCATCGGCCGTTCCAATGAGGAAATAACTAAACATAATGAATGTATAGAGCGTGATAAACCTCTTCATTTTTAGCAGCTGTCTCATCGAATGCATTACTCCTTTATATGTATTAAAAAAACTACTGCATATAATTCCACATTTCACCATTACTTCCTTTTACTAAAGCAAAAAATACTATTTCATTAGCACTCTTTTTTCTCGCACAGCTTACTATACTTTCCTCCTGTTTTTACTTTATTCTTTTTGTGCTTAGGAGCAACCATCCCTATATAAGAAAAAAGTAGAGCAATCCCCCAATAATATGAATGACTTACTTATATTTTAATGATAGATTTAACGATCGACGATTTATAGAGCAAACTATTGCAAGTTTGCATAGTTTATCCTTATAAAATAGTTCTCTAAATTACTCTCTAGCTCTATGGTTCCACCATAAGAAGGATGACATTAAGAGTTTTTAAATAAACCGAAGCCTTCTATATTATATTTTAACATAAACTTTTGTCGTGATTGTAATCTACCAATCAATTTATTGGGCATAGCTTAGTTTGATAGAGAGATATAATATATTGATATGATTCGCCCTACGTTACTCTTCAATTAACAGATAATAATATAATCACAACAAAAAACACTTTGCGTTTAAAATCTGCAAAGTGTTGATTTTATGTATATTTGGGGTTCTATACATTATGAACTTAATTGGTCGGAGCGGCGGGACTTGAACCCACGGCCTCTACCACCCCAAGATAGCGCTCTACCAAACTGAGCTACGCCCCGACTGACATAAAGTATTATACCTGTTATATCATTCTATGTCAACAAGGTTTCTATAATTAAATTAATTAATTATTTTCGCCCCGTCCGGATCAATCGTTAATACGTGATAACCGGCTTTTATCTGGTGACGACCAAAGGCCGCTACCATGGCATCGCCAATCGCCTTTTCCTTACTGACGGCAAAGGCGATCAAACATGGTCCGGCACCACTGATAGCCGCACCCAGCGCCCCGTTAGCCAAAGCGGCCTGAAAGACCTCTGGCATGCCCGGAACCAGCTTCTGGCGATAAGGCTGATGCAGTTTGTCTTCCAACGCATATTGTAAATGCTGAAACTCGCCTTTACATAAGGCTCCAATCAAGAGGGCCGTCCGACTGATGTTAAATACCGCATCCTGCAAAGAAACCGTTTGCGGTAGAACCTGCCGGGACGCTCTGGTGGAAAGGGTAAAGTCCGGAACAGCCACGATCATTGATAGCGGGGCCGGCGGTAAAAAACGCAGGTGATGGGCCCGTGCGGCGCCCTCACTGCCGGTGGCCACCGTGCTCAAGGTAATGCCGCCGAATAAGGCCGGCGCCACATTATCCGGATGCCCTTCAATGTCCGTCGCCAACTCAAAAAGTTGCTGCCTGGTCAACTGATTACCGCTGATAGCGTTGGCAGCCACCAAGCCGCCGACAATGGCCGCGGCACTGCTGCCCAGGCCACGAGCCAGTGGAATCGCATTAACCATTCGAATTCTAATCCCGCCGTAGACAAAGCCTACTTTGGCAAATACGGCTTTAGCCGCCTGCCATACGATATTCTTTTCGCTGTGCGGTATGGCACCGGCACCTTCACCGGACACTTCGATGATTAAACCGCTCGCTTCGCTGACAGAAAGCTCCAAACTATTATAAATGGTACAGGCAATGCCGACCGAATCAAATCCCGGTCCGCAATTGGCCGTTGTACCAGGAACACGCACTTTGACAGTATTTAGCATATATCCTCCCAATTTGGGGCCGCTAGTACTCATCCGATGGTTTCAGTTTCTACCCGGATGACACTGCGAATTTGATTGACCACCGACATGCTTTTGATAATGCCTATGGCAGATCGCAAGTTGGCGTCAGGCACTCGGTTGGTAATCAACACGACTTCTGCGCAGCAATTGACTTTACGTTTTTGAATAACCGAGTTTAAGCTGACCAATTCGGCGGCAAACGCACCGGCAATGGCCGCGAATACACCCGGTTTATCCTCAACCAACAGTCTGACATAATATTGAGATTCCGTCTTTTCCACCGGGCAGATCGGCTTCTGATCAAAGCAGGTGCAGAGAATCCGGCTGCTGACACCGTGCTGAATATCCCGGGCTACATCGATAATATCGGCTACCACCGCGCTGGCGGTCGGCATTTCACCGGCACCACGCCCATAAAACATCGCCTCGCCTACCGCATCCCCCTTGACAAAGATAGCGTTAAATACATCCTGCACGGCAGCCAGCGGATGGTTTTTCGCAACAAAAGCCGGATGCACCCGCACATCAATGCCTTTTTCGTCCTCTTTGGCAATTCCCAACAGCTTAATAACATAACCCAATTCGCTGGCATAGCCGATGTCGGCCTTGGACAGGGACGCAATCCCTTCCACAGAGACATCATCCACGGAAACTCTGGCGCCAAAGGCTATGGATGCCAAAATAGCAATTTTCCGGGCTGCATCGAGACCTCCCACATCGGCCGTCGGATCGGATTCGGCATACCCTTTTGCCTGGGCCTCGGCCAGCACTTCTTCAAAATCCAGCCCTTCGTTGGTCATTTTGGTCAGCATATAGTTAGTTGTCCCGTTGACAATCCCCATCACTTCACTGATTTTGTTGCCGGCCAGGCACTGCTTCAACGGGCGGATAATAGGAATACCGCCGCCCACACTGGCTTCAAACATTAAATCCAGCTTATTTTCTTCTGCAGCGGCAAACAGTTCACGGCCATAACGGGCCATGACGTCCTTATTGGCGGTCACCACGTGTTTACCGGCCTGCAATGCTCTTAGCATGTAATCTTTGGCTGGCATCTCACCGCCCATCACTTCCACCACAATATCAATATCGGGATTATCGATAATATCCTCCAGCCTGGTGGTAATCAAATCATCCACAGCGACGCTGCGGGGTTTGTCCGGATTGCGGACCATGATTTTTTTTATCTGAATATCCGCACCGACTTTTTGGGCAATACTATTTGCATTGTTAGCAAGAATTTTTACAACGCCAGTACCGACAGTACCTAATCCCAATAGACCAACCTGAATTGCCTTCTTCATACTGCCATTCTCCCCTCTATTCTTGCCCAAGCACTTCTAATCGCTTCACACCCTCAACCATCCGTAATTTGTCCAATAAAGCCTCCAAATCAATCGACAGATCGGCTGTTTCCAGCGATATGGTGGCATTGGCCACCCCCTGCAACGGTATGCCCTGATTAATGGTCAACACACTGCCGTGATCGCCAGCGATCGTATTCAGCACGCGCGACAATACGCCCTGCTTATGCTCCAATAGCAGAGCCAGGGTGACAATCTTTTCCCGGCTGGCTTCATAAAAGGGAAATACATAATCCTTGTACTTATAGTACGCGCTCCGGCTCAGCTCCATCTTCTCCACTGCTTCATTTATGGTGCGCGCTTCGCCGCGTTTGAGCAAATCTTTTACTTTGATCGTCTTTTTTATTGCCTCTGGTAAAATCTCTTCGCGGACTAAGAAAAAGCCCGATTTTTGTCCTGCCACTCTTTCGCCTCCCAGTATTTCAGAAAAGGATAAATATCTTTTGATGGTAGACATTATATCATCTTTTACCCCCATTTTACAAGTACAAATAAAAAAAATCGTCAGTCCATAACAGACTGACTTGGTTTATTAAAAAATAATGCATATTAAACCGCCACTGCCTTCGTTCACAACCCGCTGCAACGTATCTCTGAGCTTGACTTGTGCCGATTCAGGCATGCCTGACAGTTTGTTTTGAATGCTTTCTCTGACCAGAGAGTTAAGCGATTTGCCAAACAAATTAGTGCGCCAGATTTTTTCCGGCTCACCTTCAAACTCCCGCATTAAGTATTGAATCAATTCCTCACTTTGTTTTTCCGTACCAATTATAGGAGAAATCTCAGCTTGAATATCGGTCCTGATAATATGCAGCGAAGGAGCCGAAGCTTTGAGACGAACGCCAAACCGGTTGCCGGTCCGGATGATTTCCGGTTCTTCCAGAATCATTTCTTCAATTTGCGGCGGTACAATACCATAGCCGGTCTCACGAACCTGCTCCAGTGCGCCGGCCATTTTGTCGTACTCCCGTTTGGCCACGGCAAGGTCCTGCATCAGGCGCAGTAAATGATGTTCCCCTGAAATGGTAAAGCCGGTAAGTTCCTCCAGCACCTGATAAAAAAGATCCCCCCGGGCCGTAATTTCGATAACGGCGATGCCGCTGCCCAAATCCATATCGTGCAAAATAACATCCGCGATAAAATCATAGCCCGACAAATCGTCAATCGCCCGATCGATATCCCGGAGTCTCTTCACATATTGAATGACTTCCTCCACAGCAGTGGTAAACTTTTCACGGAGCCAATGATCTTCCAGCAACTCTTCAATCCACTTCGGCAGCGATATATTGACTTCTTTGACGGGGAATTCGTATAAAACTTCCTGCAGCACGGCATACACATCATCCTGATTCAACTGAGCGCAGTCGATGGGAATGACAGGGACATCATAGCTGGTTTCCAGTTTTGCCACCAATTCACGTGTCTCTTTGGCCGTCGGTTTATTGGTGTTTAAAATGACCAAAAATGGTTTTTCCAGTTCCTTCAGTTCATTGACCACCCGTTCTTCGGCGGCAATATATTTATCCCGCGGCAACTCAGTGACACTGCCGTCAGTAGTGACTACCAGACCGATGGTGGAATGCTCGGCAATGACTTTCCGGGTGCCGATCTCAGCCGCTTCCTGAAAGGGTATTTCGTTTTCAAACCAGGGAGTCAAAACCATCCGCGGACCGTCATCCTCTTCGTAGCCCAGGGCGCCTTCCACGGTATAGCCCACACAATCCACCAGGCGCACGTGAACACTGACATTTTCATTCACATTAATTTCAACCGCTTCGTTAGGGATAAACTTCGGCTCCGTGGTCATGATGGTTTTGCCGCCGGCGCTTTGTGGCAGTTCATCCTTGGCTCGTTCTTTCTCATAAGGATCAGTAATATTAGGCAGCACCATATTTTCCATAAAACGCTTGATAAAAGTTGATTTGCCGGTACGTACCGGGCCTACCACGCCAATATAGATATCGCCGCCGGTACGTTCGGCAATATCACGGAACAAGTCGAATTTTTCCATCTCCCTTATCTCCCTCCCCATGACTACTTATATGTATTTTGTTGCAGTTGCATGATAAGCCTCGTCGATCCCTCCCTTAATACAGCGTCATCGCAAAATAAAAGCTATGTCAGTACCGTAATGAACGGATAGCAGCAATCCCTGATTAATCACTAATAAATATATGACATGCCACTTAGAATATGACTCCGTAAAAAAAAGAGTATGGAAATATCATCCATACTCTTTTCATCCTGTCACTTATTGTTTTTTCTCTTTATTCTTCGGCGGCCCGGCATGACTGCCTGCTTTAATTTTTAGCTCATTGCCCTGCAACAGCCGCTGGATATTGGCCTTATGCCGAATGACCACAAAAGCGGCCGCCACGATACCAAAATAGAAATACTCCGTATTTTCGCCCAGCACCCACATACTGACCGGAACCAGAAGAGCGGCCACCACCGATGCCAGCGAAACATACCTGGTGGTAAATACAATGACCGACCACAGGAAAAACACAATGACGGTCACATTGGGCACCAGTACGGCAATGACACCTAAGCCGGTAGCTACACCGCGTCCTCCCTTGAAGCCAAGAAACAGCGACCAGTTGTGTCCGGCCATGGCCGCAATACCGCCCGCCAGCAGGGACAGCGGTGACCCAACCAACAGCTTGCCGAGAAAGACACCGGCCACTCCTTTTAAAGCATCGGTAAGAAACACCCAGAACGCCGGCCAGGGTCCCATGACCCGGTAGGCATTGGTAGCGCCGATATTTTTGCTGCCGTACTCTCTTAAGTCAACTCCTTTGAGCTTGCCGATCAGCAGTCCATTGGGAATCGACCCGATGATATAACTTAAAACGAGTACTATCGTATATTCCATTTACTATTCACCCTGCCCCGCTTATTCATCCTTCTCTTTTTTCCCCCGGACGACTAATTTCAACGGAGTTCCTTCAAAGCCAAAACTCTCCCGCAATTTGTTTTCCAAAAAACGCAAATAGGAAAAATGCATAGCCTCCGGCTCATTAACAAACAAAATAAAGGTCGGCGGTTTGACATCAGGCTGTGTGGTGAAATAGATTTTCAGCCGTTTGCCATGGGAAGCCGGCGGTGGATTGATCGCTGTGGCATCAGAGATAATCTGATTAAGTATACTGGTGCTGACTCGCATATTATGCTGCTCAGCAACAAATTTGATTAACTCGGTCAAGCGTCCTACCCGCTGCTTTGTGAGCGCCGAAGTAAATAAAACAGGCGAATACTGCATGAACCCCAGTTCACTTCTGATATTTTCAGTAAACCGAAGCGAGGTTTTGCTGTCCTTCTCCAGTAAATCCCATTTATTTACCACAATAACACTGGCCTTACCGGCTTCATGGGCATAGCCGGCAATCTTTTTGTCCTGCTCGGTAACTCCCTCCACGGCGTCAATGACCATCAACACTACATCGGCCCGGTCAACAGCCCGCAAGGAACGAATAACGCTATAGCGCTCCACCGGCATTTCAATCTTTGACTTACGGCGCATACCTGCCGTATCAATAAGGACAAACTTCGTGCCGTCGGCAACAAAGTGGGTGTCAATCGCATCCCGCGTCGTGCCGGCCACATCACTGACAATGACCCGTTCTTCTCCGATCAGAGCGTTCACCAGCGAAGATTTACCGACATTCGGGCGGCCAATGACTGCCACCTTGATTTCATCGCTTTCTTCCGCCGTTTCGCCTTCCTTCGGCAGTTGCTCCACAACGGCATCCAGTAAATCCCCCAGATTCAGAATATTGGCAGCCGATACCGGAATGGGATCGCCCAGCCCTAAATTGTAAAATTCATAGATGTCGTGATTATCCTTAATGGTGTCAACTTTGTTAACGGCAAGTAAAACCGGTTTGCGCGTATTACGGAGAATATTGGCCACTTCCTCATCCGAGTTGGTCATTCCGGTCTTACCGTCGACAATGAATAAAATAACATCAGCTTCGTCAATCGCCAGTTTTGCCTGATGACGTATGGCATTCAGCATGGTGTCATTGGTTTCCAACTCAATACCGCCCGTATCAATCATTGTAAATTCATGTCCCAGCCACTCGGCATCCATATAAATGCGATCACGGGTTACGCCCGGCATATCCTCCACAATGGATACACGTTTTTTGCCGATGCGGTTAAACAACGTGGATTTGCCGACATTAGGACGCCCCACGATGGCTACTATTGGTTTACTCATCATATCACCCTATATTACTCATATTTATTCGCTTACCTATACTATCTCCAATCAGACAACAGATTATATAACCCGGCTGCGTCATAGACAAGCGCGGTTCATTATATACTATTTTTACTTTCTTGGCTACTGCTTCCATTCCAGCAGGAAATACCACATAATAAAAATACCCTATGTGGCACTCATCTTTTACCTCTTAATTACATATTCCGTTACGTAGGCCTGTTTTCCTGCAAAACAAAGAAAGAGTGAGGAATAAAATCCGGTCACTCTTTACAATTGGCTGCCGCCATGCTATTCGTTTTTCTTTTTCTGTTCTTCCGATTCGTTGGGCTTCTCCGACCGTTTTTTACGGGGAGCCAAAAAATTGGCAAATTCCGTACTGGTAAATTGTTTTAACTTTGCTTTTGCTTCTTTCATACTGCCGGTGCTGAGAAAGAGAAAGGCGGCGGCTCCCACGACCAGCAGACCGATAATCCAGCCCATGGATTTAGTGGCACCGGAAAGACCGGCTGCCGTTGAACCAAATCCCGCCGCACCGGCCTGCTGTTGTTCCGAGCCCTGTTGTGCTCCCTGTGCCGCACCGCCGCCGGCCTTATTGATAACAGCAGGAAGCACATCGGCAAATAAAGCTATTCCCCGTTCAGCCGAAGGCCGGTCATTCGTATGGGCCCCCACTTCCACCAGCATTGAGCGGGGATGTAAATCCTGATTGTAGTCGCCACCCTTGGCAAAAAATATTCCCTTGATCAGACCCGGATGCATTTGGTCGGAATTAGCTTTGAGCTGCAGCGCGTAGTCTTCGATTTGTTTGCCCGTAGGACCATATTTGCCTACCACCAATTGCAGTTTGGTTACATCTTCGCCATTTATGTTTGCCTTGTACACTTCCGGTGGCGTTGAATCCCGGTGTACATCAAAAATAGCGTCAGGCTGCTCCTGCTTGATTAGGGTAGCCGCCGTACGGCGCGAACGCTCGTAGGCCATGTCGTCATGAGGATCATGCCTGGCGTCCGAATGGACCACTGCCATACCGTCCGCCTGCAAGGCATTGGCAAAGGCATCACCGACCTTGTAAATGCCGCCATTGCCATAAATGCTGTCTGTACCGTCGGTAGGTACATAGGATTCATCCGAATGGGTGTGATAAATAGCAACTTTCCCCTTATTATCCTGCGCCGAGGCAATGGAAGGCTTCAGTATGCCGGCAAACCAGGACTGCTTGGCTTGGTCAGGCAGATACTCCGTAATGTTCACTTCACCCAAGAACCGCGCCGTAGCCTGACTTCCTTCCAAACCAACCACTTCGTACCGTTTATTCTTTTCTGTCAGGAACTGATCGCCCACATTTACTTTCCAACCGGTAATATAGACAGTTTCACCTTGCTCGTCGTGAATGGTATAGGTAGTATCGGAATGAGCGTAGACGGTGCCTTGCAAAAAGAGCACCAGACACAGCGCGCCAAGCATGAGGACGATTCGCTTATTCATGGTCGTCACCCCGTTCTTCCTCTTTTTTTGCCGTATCGGTCGGTTTCCCCTTTTCCGTTCCGGCGCCCTTTTTATGATTATAGAAAATCTCTTTACTGAACTCGTACAAGCCTTCCGGGCGATTAGGCCCCAGAACAGGGCCGCCCTGCAGCTTTTCCCTGGTTTCACCCACCAGCTCGGCCACCATAACACCGACAAAACCGGCGATCATCACCACATCAAAAGCACCGGCGCCACCGATATTAGTGGTCCCCGCAACCCCTAACCCCATCAGGGTAAACATATGGACAATATCGCTTAGAATGATGCCTAATACCCCACCGGCAAAAGCACTCCGGCGGGATCGTCCGGCCAGATAAGCGATCAGACCGGCGGAAATCCCATAAATTAATTTGGGATCTAAAAACATATTTTCCGGCTCATAAGGCAAGTACCGGGAACCGAGTGACACGGCGAAAGCAACCAACACGGCCGATACAACGGCCCGTATTTTTTCCGAGGTTTCATCAGCTTTAGCAATCAACCAGACCGACAGCAAAAAAGGCAGTAAGGCACCGCCTACATTGACGCTAAGCGCAACCGGCGCCCTCATCAGCGGAATATCAACAAAGCTTCCGACAATCACCGCCAGAATAAACCACAGCGCCTGCTTATCCGTTAAGCGCATCCTGTCAAGAATCCGCTGCGCCAAACCGAAATAAACCAGAACTGCCACGACCAGTAAAGTAATCATTCCAATTGGCATTCCCATTTTTTTGTCCCCTCTCATACCAAAATGTATTTATCCAGTTGCCTTAGCTTGCCCTTTTCCATACAGATTCATGCAAGAGAGACAAAATTGACAAAGAGAAAGGCATGGATTTTATCCATGCCTTTCTCTTTGTGCATAAGCTGCTGTATCAATACCTCGCGCCTGCAGCCACTCCCGGCTGTAACCACTTATTATCAGCGGTGTCTGCCGCAGCTCGCGGTTGCTTTGGGCGCCGCAGAGCAGCATATATTGCCTGACTGACTGCAAGAGTTCATCCAGCCATAAAACGGCCGCCGCCACGCCGCCCTTATATAGCTTTTTGATCAATGGCGTTGCAATTCCCACTGCTGCCGCGCCAATAGTCATAGCCTTTACGACATCCAGGCCGCTGCGAACGCCGCCGGATACGATCAGGTCGGCACTGTCCGGCAGTACCGACGCCACCTCCAGGGCACTGATGGCCGTAGGAATCCCCCAGTACAGTTCTTCCTCCAGTTTTCGCTGGCTGCGGGCTGCTTCGATCGCTCGGAAGTTTGTTCCGCCGGCACCACCGACATCAATAGCCCTCACACCGGCCTCCACCAATAAACGCGCCTGTTCCCTGGCAATCCCGCAGCCCACTTCCTTCACAATGACCGGTACCCCGACCGCGTCTACAATAGCAGCCACATTGTGCAAGTAACCCCGGAAATCCCGGTCTCCTTCCGCCATGAGGATCTCCTGGGCCGTATTGATATGAATTTGCAAAGCATCGGCTTCAATCATGGCTACAGCCTGTTTAGCCTGCTCCGGCGTAACATGAGCCCCTAAATTGGCAAACAGAATTCCGTTCGGATTATATTGGCGGACGATGCGGTACGAATCGAGCACAGCCGGATCTTCCAAAGCAGCAAACTGCGAGCCGACAGCCATCGCTATCCGGCTCTGCTGTGCCAGTTCGGCCAGCATGGCATTAGTCTTCATAACATCCTGGGCGCCGCCCGTAATAGCATTAATAAACACCGGATGAACAAGTTCCAGGCCGCAGACAGTGGTCGACAGATCGATTTGCTGCCAGGAAAGATCGGGCAGACAATTGTGAATGAGCGATATATCCGCAAACCGGCTGGCAGACGGACCGTCTTCCAGCGTTAATGCATAGTGTATATGGTCCAACTTGCGTGATTGACGCACCGACATGCCTCCGACTTCTCCTTAGTCTTCGCGTTTGAATAAATGTCCCAGTTTTTCTCCGATGGTGACACCCATGGAGCTATGATTGCTCAGATAATCCTGATATTCGGCCCGTTCCTTCTCTTCCTGAGCCTTGGACAGGCTGAGGGAAATCTTTTTCTGCTTCGTATCAATGCCGAGAACCTTCACGGCTACTTCCTGCCCCAACGTTACAACTTCCTCCGGCTTGGTTATATGGTGGTCAGACAATTCCGAAATATGCACCAGACCTTCCAAACCGGTTCGCAGAGCGACAAAAACACCGAATTTGGCAATTTTACTTACCTTACCTTTAACAATGGCCCCTTCCGGTAATTCAGCAGCCGCATCAAACCATGGATCTTTCTGTACCTGCTTTAAACCTAAGGAAATGCGTTTGGCCGCCGCATCCACCTTCAAGACACTTACCTCAACCTGATCTCCCACGGCAACAACCTCTTCCGGTGACTTCACCCGCTGCCAGGACAAATCTGATATATGAATGAGCCCATCGACACCGCCAATATCGACAAAGGCGCCGAAAGCAGCCAGCCGGGAAACTGTCCCGGCAAGAACCTGTCCGGCCTGAATGGACTCGTACACGGCCTTTTCCTTCGCTTCCCGCTCCGTTTGCAGCACTGCCCGGCGGGAAAGGACAATCCGGTTCTTATCCCGGTCCACTTCGATCGGAACCAACTCCAATTCCTGCCCGACAAAGACAGCAATATCTTCCACAAACTTCAAATCCAGTTGTGAAGCCGGCACAAAACCGCGTATTCCTAATACACTTACCACTAAGCCGCCTTTTACAGCCTCTACAGCCTTAGCCGTCAATACCTGCTTGCTTTCCAGCGCTGCCAGCACTTTATCCCAGGCTACAATATGATCGGCTTTTACCTTAGACAGCATGACATTTCCGTCGGCCGTTTCTTCACTGACAACAAAGACCTCCAGCACATCACCAACGGCAACGGCTGCTTCCGCCCGCTCAGGCACCGGATAGGCCAGTTCCGCCAATGGAATGATTCCTTCGGCCTTATAACCGATATCGACGAACACCTCATCCTTATGTACGGCAATTACCTTGCCTGTCACAATACTGCCCTTCTCAATTTTTGTTACGGTTTCCTGCATTTCCTGCTCAAATTCCTGCATTTTTTCCATTACCTCCTCTATAAGCCAGTCAGGTGTTGATGCTCCGGCAGTCACGCCAACCACATCTATATTGTTAAACCAGTGCTGCCTCAGCTCCTGTGCTGTTTCCACGTGATAAGTCCTGCAGCCGGACGCTTCCGCCAAGCGGGCCAGTTTGGTAGTATTGGAGCTGTTTTTCCCTCCCACGACAAGCATGACCTCCACTTTGCCGGCCAGTTCCATAGCCGCTTTCTGCCGTAACTCGGTTGCGTTACAGATAGTTCGATTTACTTTTATTTCGTCGCATTTCGTACGCAGCACTGCAATGATTGCCTGAAACAAGGCCCCGGCAAAGGTAGTTTGGACAACTACACCGATCCGGGTAAAAAAAGCAAGCTTCTCCGCCTCCTGGACCGATTCTATAACAATCGTCTGTTCACCTGACCAGGCGACAATACTTTTTACTTCCGGGTGCTGCCGCTCACCGATCACAATGACCTGATAGCCTTCGCCGGCCAGTTGCCGGCCAGCCTGCTGCGCCTTACGCACATGAGGGCAGGTAGCATCCACAAGCTCCAATCCCTTCTCCTCTGCCGCCGCATAAGTTGACGGCCCCACGCCGTGGGAGCGAATAATCACAGTACCGCCAGCCGGAATATCTTCCAAACTGCCGGCTACTCCGACGCCCTGCCGCACCAACCGTTCCACCATCTGCGGATTATGAATAATCGGTCCCAGTGTTTGCGCCTGTCCGGCCGCAGCGTTTTTGCCGCAGACGCAGGCCAGTTCCACGGCCCGCTTGACGCCATAACAAAAACCACAATGCTCAGCTAAAATAACTTTCATGATATCCTCCTGCAAAAAAACGGCCGACTTTTCTGTTATATTATACCATACGGATAGACTGAACTCCTGTCTGCCTTACTATATAACTGATATGTAAAAAACTTTTCCGATATGCCAGACGCCATGTGTGGTCTTGTTTATAAACAATATGCAACTCCCTGGCAGTGTTTTTTAGGCCATGCTTCGTTAACGTTTCTTGAAATAAGAACCATTATTCCTGTAAACTCTTGCCTCGTCTGACACTATGGATTATTCCGTTAATCTACAACAAGCCTTAAGCAAAATTCAAACGACAGAAAGAATCTATTGATTCTTCCTGCCGTACGCATAAGCACATTAAAAATTACTGCCGGCCCAGCAGTGCAGCAATTTCCGCCATAACCAGCCGGCCCTGAACTTCCGTCTCTTCCCGGCTCAATTTTCCCTGTGGAACCGTAAGCGGCTTGCCAAACCGTACGATAAATCTCGGAAAAAGAATTGGAAACCGTCCTACCTGATTGGTGCCGATGATCGCAACAGGAATAATGGGCACATTGGCTTTAACGGCAATCATGAGAACTCCCGGCTCCGCCGGTCCCAATATGCCGTTTCTGCCACGGGTTCCTTCGGGAAACAAGCCAACCAGTTCACCCTGTTCCAATAAGGTTACCGCCGTACGGATAGCATTGCGGTCAGCCGCTCCCCGCTTGACGGGAAAAGCCTTTAGCTGGGTGATAATCCAGCTAAATACAGGATAAGAAAATAATTCTTCCTTGGCCATAAAGTGAATACGCCGTGACAAGGCGGCCCCCATTAGCGGAGGATCCCATAAACTGATGTGATTGGGAGCAATAATTGCGCCACCATATGCAGGGATATTTTCCTCCCCTTCCACTTTCCAGCGAAAGACGGTCAGGAAAAGGAGGCGAAAGAGGAATCGCAACACATTATATACCGCCACTTTTTTCCTCACAGATCTTTAAAATTTCATCAACCGCTGCCTCAATGGACATGGCGGTCGTATCGACCAATACGGCATCTTCCGTCTGAATCAGCGGCGCATATTCCCGCTCATAGTCTTTTCTATCCCTGTCGGCAATTTCCCGTTTCAATTCTTCCAAATCCACCGTATAGCCTTTGTCCAGCAGTTCCTTCCAGCGCCGTCTGGCCCGTTCCTCAATGGAAGCCGTCAAAAACACCTTCACATCGGCGTTCGGCAAAACCCGGGAGGCAATGTCCCGTCCATCCATAACCACCCCGCCCTTGGCAGCCATATTGCGCTGCAATACCAGCATGGCTTCCCTCACCGGCAGAATCTGCGATATTTCGGCAACCAAACCGGTAACTTCCGGCGTCCGGATGGGGCCGGTTACGTCTTCCCCGTTCACCAGGACGACTAGCTTGCCGGCTGCGTATGTTAGTTCAATAACGGCTCCCGCCGCTAAATCACCGACTGCCGCAGCATCCTTAACCGTCAGGTTTTGCCGGAGCGCCAGCCAGGTCACCGCACGGTACATAGCTCCGGTATCAATATACACATAGCCCATTTTCCTTGCCACAATCTGCGCCACCGTGCTTTTACCCGCACCAGCCGGCCCATCTATGGCAATGACCAGTTTTTTCATAACCATTCTCCTATCCTCTCCCAGCGCCAGTGTTACTCCACCCGCAGGCTTGCTAACGTCTCAAAGAAATCAGGATACGATATTCTCACACAATCGGGTTCCGTAATTTCCACACCATTGCCGGCCAGACCGGCTATGGCCAGCGACATGGCCATCCGGTGGTCATCATGGGAATGGCACACACCAAACTTCAGAGACTGTCCGCCCTCAATAATCAGTCCGTCCGCTTTTTCCTCCAGCACTGCTCCCAATTTACTCAACTCGGCCGTAACAGCTTTCAGGCGGTCGGTTTCTTTTACCCGCAGTTCTTCCGCTCCGCTGATGACCGTTTTTCCCTGGGCAAACAAGGCTGCAACAGCAAGTACCGGTATTTCATCAATTAACCGGGGAATGATCTCACCTTTAATTTCCGTGCCCCGTAACTGCGCCGATTGCACTAGCAAATCGGCTACCGGCTCGGCACCGCTGAACCGTTCGTTTTCCAGTGAAATATTGGCACCCATGGCAGTCAGCACATCCAAAATCCCTGTTCTGGTAGGATTGATGCCCACATTGCGCAACAACAATCGGCTATTGGGCAGAATCGTACCGGCAACCAGCCAGAACGCCGCCGAGCTAATGTCGCCGGGCACTTCAATAACTTTAGGCGCTGTTAACGAATCGACAGGAGCCACAGATACTGTAAGCCCTTCCCGTTTTACCGGCACGCCAAAAGACTCCAGCATCCGCTCGGTATGATCCCTGGAAAGGAAGGGCTCGGTGACCGAAGTGCCTCCCTTGGCAAACAAACCAGCCAGCAGCACTGCCGACTTCACCTGCGCGCTGGCGACAGGCATCGTATAGTCGATGCCCTGTATCTGTGCCGACGGCACAAGCGCCATGGGAATATATTTGGACTGCTGACGTCCTACAATGGTACAGCCCATTTGCGACAAAGGCTTGATAACCCGTGCCATAGGGCGTTTTGTCAATGAAGCGTCGCCGCTGAACACACTGAAAAACGGCTGACAGGCCAGAATTCCGGTCATCAGCCGGAGCGTGGTTCCGGAATTTCCTGCATCCAATACACTGATCGGTTCTTTAAGTCCATGAAGCCCGTTGCCTTGAACACATAATTCGCCGTCGGCTCGCCGCTCCACCTGCACTCCTAAAGCTTCCATACAACTAACCGTCGAACAGCAGTCTGCGGCATAAAGAAAATTGCGAATAACCACCGGTGTATCGGCCAGTCCGGCAAACATGACACTGCGGTGCGAAACCGACTTATCGCCGGGAATATACGTAGTACCTAGTAAGGCCTTGCAAGATTTGACTGTTATCTGTTGCATAGCATCCACCTATCTTAAGTATAAATTAAAATTGCCAGTTCCCTGACAACTTCCAAACTGCAACTATTCAAGGCAGCAGCTCATGGCAGCACGCCAGTACCTGCATTACCCAAAAACAATATTAGATAGGGATATTCTTCATAAATTTTCAATATCCTTCCCGCGATCGGCAGGATAGGGCGTGTATTCAAATGAACGGAATGATCCCTTGCGAGTGATTTTTGTGTCAGACGAGCTATACCCTAAAGGGCTCGCGAGATTTTGCAGAAATAGCGGCCCATATTTTAAAAATTATAACGAAGTATGGCACAAAAAGCGCTGTCAGGAACGATTCGGATAGTTTGAATACACGCCCTAGGGTTTCCAGTTATCTGAATTTAATCTTCCCTACTGTGATAATTGACGGCTTCCCCTCCAAAACCAGTCCGTTAGGCGGGACTGCTACCTTGTCGTCCGCAGTCGCCAACCGGAATCGTACGGGACGGGAAACCGCACTGGCATTAATCTCCACATAATCACCGTCATATACCTTTATCGCCACTTCTCCCTCGACGAAGTGGCCGGCAGGCTCACCATTCACCGTGACAAACACCTGAGGATCAGACGCCGGTTCAAGCATGGTAACGGTCAACAGGGAACTTTCCCGCAACGCCGTCAGGCGGTTTAACACCGGACTATCGTATACGGATGCCCGGCTCCCTTCCTGATTAGCCAACGGTTCTCCCTCCAACCGGTCAACCAAGGACAAATAAGAGCGCCCTGCCTGCCCCAGCAGCAGAATCTGGACAGCTATCAGCAGCAGCACGCAACCGGCGGCGGCTAGAGTTAGAAAATTATGTTTGATATAATGGCTGTAGCTTCTGAGTCTTTTGAACATAAAACCGCCCTCTTTCAGGCGCAGCGGATACAGGCTCTATTGGGGCCATGCCGCCATGCCGGTTTTATGTTAGTATGCCCAGATCCCGCCGGGTATAGGTACATATAGATACAGCTACAAAACAGCAGCACTCCGTCCCGCCACATAGCCTGTAGAAAAGGCGGCTTGCAGATTAAAACCGCCGGTATAACCGTCAATGTCAAGAACCTCGCCGGCTAAATATAAACCGGTGATCAATTTTGACTGCATGGTGGCCGGATTGACTTCCTTCACATGGACACCACCGGCCGTTACAATGGCCTCACTGACCGGCCGCGTACCGGTAATGGTAAAAGTCAGGTGCTTCAATTGCTGCAACAGACGCTGGCGTTCCGCTTTGGTAATTTGGTGGACCGGTTTTTCCGGATCCAGAAAAGCCAAATCAATCATCACCGGAATCAAGCTGGCAGGCAGCAGTTCATGCAAGGCATTCCCCAATTGCTTCCGGGAAAATTTTTCAAAGTCCCGTTTAATTCGATTATCTAGAACTTCCTCCGACAAAGCCGGCTTCAAGTCAATCTCAATTAGCACTTCCTCCCGTTCCTGCTCTTGCAGCAGTTCCGAGACCTTTTTACTGAGCGACAAAATGATTGGCCCCGACATACCGTAATGAGTAAAAAGCATTTCACCAAATTCCTGTGCCACTTTTTTACCACGGTATAACACTGTGGCCGTAATATTTTTTAACGACAACCCCTGAATATCACCAATCCATTCCTCCCCCACCTCCAGAGGAACCAGGGAAGGTTTCAGCGGCGTAATCTGATGACCAAGCCTGGCGGCCATTTCGTAGCCGTCGCCGGTGGAGCCTGTCCCGGGATACGACGCACCGCCTGTCGCCAGTACAACTGCGTCGGCTTCATAAGTCCGTTGCGCTGTAGCCACGCCCGTAACCTGTCCGCCGGTTACGAGAATCCGCTTTACAGCCTCACCGGTTATTAGCTGCACCCCCAAGTCCGCCAAGGCCCGCAAAAACGCCTCTACCACATCCTGCGCCTTATCACTGGCAGGGAACACCCGTCCGCCGCGCTCCACTTTGGTCTCCAAGCCCTGACGGGCTAAAAAGTTAATGATATCCTGATTAAAAAAAGTATGAAATGAGCTATACAGAAAACTGCCATTGCCAGGCATGTTTTTTATACAGGCTTGCATATCGGCTATATTGGTAATATTACACCGGCCCTTACCGGTAATCATAAGCTTCCGTCCCACAGACGGCTTTTTTTCCAATACGGTTACCTGCGCTCCATTCTCTGCTGCACTGACTGCTGCCATAAGGCCTGCCGCTCCACCGCCAATAATAACTACTTGTTTCATAGACTGCAGTTCCTCTCCTGTTTTAAAATTCCAGTTATCCGACAGCAGGACAGCGCCGCGCTTGCGGCTAGACTGCTACTTTCCTGCATACTTCTTTAATTCCAGTATTTCCTCATCGGTTAGATATCGAAATTGACCACGCCGCAAACCTTCCAAGGTCAAAAAGGCAAATTTAACCCGCTTTAAATTCTTAACCGGATAACCGATCGCTTCAAACATCCGCCGGATCTGCCGGTTTTTCCCCTCATGAATAGTCACTTCCAGGGCCGTTATATCCCTTTCCCGGTCGTAATCAACGATATCAACCTTAGCCGGCGCCGTTTTACCTTCCTCCAGTTGAATACCAACCCGCAGACGGTCCAGTTTTTCTTCCGCCGGAGAGGAAGCCACTTTCACGATGTAGGTTTTATAAATATGTCTGCTGGGATGTAGCAAACCATTGGTCAGCTCTCCGTCGTTAGTCAGCAGCAGCAATCCTTCGGTATTATAATCCAACCGTCCTACCGGATACACCCGCTCTGGAATATCCGCAACCAGTTCGGTTACCGTTTTGCGCCCTTGCGGGTCAGTCCTGCTGGTAATAACACCCTTGGGCTTATAAAGTACAACATATACAGGCTTTTCACTTGCAATCAGTTTGCCATCCACAGCAATCCGGGCCTTTCTGGGCTCCACTTTAGTGCCAAGCTCGGTGGTTACCACACCATTCACCGAAACCCGGCCGGCAGTGATTAACTTTTCAGCCTCCCGCCGCGAGGCAATTCCCGCCTGGCTGATAATCTTCTGTAAACGTTCCGCCATATAGTAAGAACTTCCTTTCTGTCATCGCATGATCCTGCTTGTAAAGCGCTTAGTACTCCACTAACCATGAAAACAGAAATTGCTGCCGGTCAACATATCGCCAGCCTTCGTTGTCGTCAGTCGACATACTGGCGGTATGACTCTTTCCTCCGCCTTGGCTGGCAACATGTTGCCTGCCATTAGCTTCCTGTTTTAAAGTTGTCGGAGTACTAGCTGCGAACTATTATCCATAATATCACAACTTGGCAGCAAATCAACTCCCCTTATAAACTTATCTTGTCTGTTTTTTTAAGTTTTATTTCCTGTAAACCACATAACCGAACGGGAATTTTTAAGCAAAAACACCTACTGACATTATAAGTAAATTTCCTAACCCCACACAAGTGAACCAACGAATAGTTTCCCTTTTTCTACCGGCCTCACAGCCGCATAAAAATAATCAACCTGAAAAATACTATCTCCGGATTTTACTTTAGGAGGCGAATTGTTAATGTACCAACAGGCCAATCCCTTTCTCCAACATGCCATAAACCATGGCCAGTCACTCATAGCCGAGATGAACAAGGCCCGTTCGCTGTCGCAGGATATTGTTTCCGCATGCGACAGTGCTATGATGTCCATGAATGCCGGCAACACGCAAAATGCCATTAATTCCGTGCAAAGCATCAGGAATATGGCCACCCAGGTAGCGCAGTCCACGCAGATTTTCAATCAGGCCATTAATAAACGGCTGGATATGTCTTCGTATATGCTAAATCATATTCAGCAAAAGATTGGTGAATTATCCGGCGCGATCCAAAGTTTAAAAGCCTCTACCGCGCACTCCCAATCAATGAACTGGGGGCAATATTCTAATCAATACGGTCATTCCTCAGCTCATCAGATGATGCCCGGTCAGTTCGGTTCCTCTATGCCGCAACAGTAAACTATTTCTAGCAAAAGGCTCTCACAGCCTGTTAACAGGTAAATGTGAGAGCCCTTTTGGGTAAAAAAGAATTTTACCGACAACCTATTGCTTCAGCGATCCCGAGATTGTACTCATATTTATAAGGTTTGACATAGTTTTCTTAGTTTTTAACGCCTTTATAAATCTACTCCAAATTTTCCGCAATTTCATGAGTGGAAGCGCCTGTTCTTTACTGATGGCACTGGTAGCTTCGATTGATTAATAAATCTCGGTAACCGCACTACTCACGTCTCTACCGAATTTTCTTTGGTCGCTTCCAGTTTCTGTTTGCCTGTGCTAAAATCGGTGCCTGCCACATCGGCACTGGCATTCAACTGGTTATTAACCCGGTACTTAAGATCCGGGTCCAATCCCTCCTGAAATAGTCTATTAACGGACTTGCGAATACCATACTAGACAGGGCAAGCAAAAATGAAATCACCAAAATATTTTTCTTCAGTCTTTACCTCCTGCAGTCATTTTTCGTATCTCCCGTAAAAAGAAATGTTATATCCTACTTGGAATATAATTACAAATATTCTTAGAAATCTCCGTTAGACTGCAGTTCACCTGCTAATAAAAAGCCCGAAGGTGGCTAAACACATTCAGGCAATACTGATACTTTAGCGACATACTTATTAATCATCATTATCCGGTTTTTTCAGTGGTTTCTGGAGGACGGGACGTAATAATTTAACTTGAGGATCTCTACGATATACATAAGCTGCCCCATACCCCCAAAGCAAAAATATAATGGTCAGTACAAATGCATTGCTATAGCCATAGGTAGCGTAGGATTGCATGATTGTTGCTACCTTTAAGTTAAGTACTGCAAAAGCGAAGATATAGAGCCAAAAGAAAGTAGTACGTTTCGGTAGAAAATAGAGAAACATAGCAAATGTAAATGACCAACTTACAGGTGCAAATGCATGGATTAAACCAAAGACACTAAAATGTCCCATATTATCATATCTAACCTGACCTAATAACGTAAGCGTAAGCACTAATGCTATATCGACAATTCCTCCTAAAACAACACCATACAGAAAATATCTTTTATACTGATGTTTAGGTATTAATAGAAGAAATCCAAAACCAGTAATTGCAGTCAATATGATGTATAGATAGCTTTTGTCCATACGCCACCTCTAAATTTCATTTTTGATTAGTGTAACAATTATTTTAATTTTTATTTATAAATTTCAATATAAAAAGCCCGGAAACCGAAAGTACCGACCCACAATAAAAAATTTTTCCACCCTGGCATGTACCAGACGGTGTTAACCATATTGGTAGACGCCTCATTCCACTAAGCATAAACTATGGTCTGCAGGGTTTACTTATTTTACTCCGAATTTTTCCTTTACATCACATTCACCGAGGAATCATTGGGGAAACAATTAAATCTATGGCTTATTTATTTTTGCCGGTTTATTCGAGATTGGCAGAGGTTACTTAATATGGCTTTGGCTAACATGCCTGCTAATTTTAGTCCAGTCCATGCAGCTTACGGAGGAATATTTATTCTTCTTTCCCTATTAATGGGGATAGAAGGTCGATAATGTTTCAATCGTTCCGGTGTATTGTCTGATGTGTATTCACCCGGAAACACTGATAGCTACCAGGATATTCTTATACATGTAAAATATTTTCTTCAAAAATCCCTGCCGGTAAAATAACCGAACAGGGATTTAATTTTACACTGTCACCAGATTGCTCCCCCTATTCTCTTTTGGTTTCCCTTTACTCAGGATATACATAAGATAAAATAAACAAACATGAAAGGAATAATAGAATGGATAAAAAAATTCGTCATCATTGCCACCATTACAAAATAAAACATATTCAATATGTACCGCACACTCATCACATTCCTGATCATAGCCAGTGTAACAAAAGCAATATCTGCGGTTCTTCTGACACATCCGCCAACTGCTGCCTCCCATGCTTTCCCATTTGTTCTCCCTGCCTAACAGGGCCGACTGGGCCTGTTGGCCCGCCTGGTATAACTGGCACTACAGGAGCCACAGGTAGCATTGGACCGATTGGACCGACTGGACCGACCGGTTCAACTGGGGCTACCGGCGCCACTGGTGTAACGGGTGCTACCGGGACTAC
>NZ_FQZD01000049.1 GCF_900141835.1 Propionispora hippei DSM 15287
ACAAAAGTTCAAGGTCACGGTAGTGACTTCCCATTTGATGGAGCCTTTTGATGGCTCTATAATTGTTTAAAGAATCATTTATTGTGACTGTATCACTTACGTGATACGAGTCCGCACATCTGGCATATTGTTTATACCTTACATTGTTCAGTTTTCAGAGAACACCGGACTGCGTTACCGCAGTTCCTGTTGACCGCCGCCTTGCGACAGCTTTTACATACTATCACATCGGCTTTTGCCTGTCAACCTGTTTTTTATTGGCTTTCTTACCATTTCCTGCCGCCGTGTTCAGCGACTTTTATAGATTAGCACACTTCTATTTTTATGTCAACTTCTCATTTAGGAGAAGTTTATCCCAAAGAATACGCGTAAAGTATCTCTAACTTTACGCGCAATAGGATTCAATATAAGTTTCAGTGAGCTTATCCAAACTTGTCCGTATTTCTTCAATCGTTTCTTCCGTTAAATGAAAACGGTGTAAATCCTCGCTATGAAGCAAAGAGGACAACTTCTGGATTCGTTTTAGTAAGTCAATCTTTTCTATGATCCTGCACCTCACAAAAATAACTACGGTAAACAGAAAAGATTTATCCTTTCAAGTTTACCGTGATAAATAATATCATCAAAAAAGCTGTTTGTAAATAGCTATCCGACTAAAATATCTATCATTAATAATTTATATCAAAAATTTCTTTACTTCCTTACCGTTTAAATAATCACATCGCTTGCCTTGATAAATATCTTTCGTCAATAGTTGTTCTTCTATTTCATCGCGAATTTTCCACCAGCCTGTTTGCCAATTGGTAAACAGTGTATTTTTTTCTGGTGCCCGGCCGATCAAACGTTGTATAGTTATATCTGGATGAAGATATTCTAAAAAGGTCACTACTCTATCCACATATTCCTCTTGACTTATAATTTGCAGTTCGCCTTTCTCATACCATTCGGCCATTACCGTTCCTTTAACAATATATAATGCATGCAATTTTACCTGTTCAATTTCCAGAGCCGAAACAAATTTAGCATTCTCAATGACATCGTCCATCTGGTCCCAGGGCAAATTCAAGATCAAATGGGCACAGGTTTCCAACTGATATCGCTTAATTCGCAGCACTGCATCAACAAATTCAGCCAATGTGTGTCCCCTGTTAATCTTAATCAAAGAATGATAATTTACCGTCTGCAATCCCAGTTCAATACTGATATCTACAGAAAACTCTTCTTTTATTTGGGCCAGCATTTTCAAATATTCATCATTAATGCAATCCGGCCTGGTTGCCAGAGCAATACCGACAACATCCGGCTGACAGGCTTCTCTGATATATGCTTCGAGCTTTTTTACAGGCAAATAGGTATTGCTGAAGTTTTGAAAATAGGGGATGAACTTCCGGGCTTTATATTTGGGAGCAATATGTTCCCGATTTGCATTGATCTGGGTAGTTACCGTCATTGATGCCGGTAAATTTTCATAACCGGCTCCAATAGCACCGCAAAAAACACAACCTTGCACACCACAGCTTCCATCTCTGTTCGGGCAGGTTACCGGCAGGCTGACAGGTAGTTTGTAAACCTTTTCTCCATAACGTCGTCGCAGATATTCCGAATATGCATTATAACGCATAATATTATTTAGACCTCTTCTCCAGACAAAAATCCTGCCTATCAATTATTTGATAGCTTGTCTTTGTGTTATAAGAAATAAGAATGGGCGTCAATTCCTGCTGCATGGCCTGCGGCTGGGAAAAGTATTTTGCCACGTTAAAGGTAAATACTTCGATATGGTAATGCTTTTTTAGTTCGCGCCACGTTGTAAATTGATAATCCGGTATATATTTCAGCACAGTCCTTGTCGATCGCCAAAACTCTGTTTTCTCTTGTTCCCAGCTGTCGTCCCATAGTAAAAACTCTGGCTTAACACTTCCCCCTTCTATCATGAGTGCATTAAATTTTAGCAGTTCTTTTAATAGTTCCGGTTGAGCCACAGGTTTTTGCTCATTATAAAAATCGATCAAATGCTTATAGCAAGCCTTAACACTATGGTCAACCATATTATACTGCCTATTTTCCCAATAAACGGTAAAGGAATGAAAAAAAGCAAAAGCATCCCCTCCATATTGTTCAATCAAAAAAGGCAGCACATACTGAAACCGTCCGCTATTATAAAATTGATCAACCAATCCTTCCAGTATTTTAAGCCGGCTAAGCTCCTCATAACTGATTGAACTGTTTGCCAATACTTCATACGGCGCATAATCAGCATATATGTAATCATACTTTGGAGCGTTCTTTCGCATTCCTGCCCCTTTAAGCATCTTTAAAAAACCAAGCTGTACCATGTGCGGCTTTAACTGATAAACCTGGTTAAAGGATTGGCCAAATTGCCAATAACTTTCTTCCGGTAAACCGGCAATTAAATCTAAATGAAGATGAATGTTGTCATTCGCCCTTAAACCCGTCACATTCCGGGTAATTTTATCCCAATGATTAACCCGGCTGATCGCTTGCAAAGTCAGCTCATTAGTAGATTGAATTCCGATTTCAAACTGAAATCTCCCTGTTTTGACATCTTTTAAAAAACAAATGTCTTCTTCATCCAACAGGTCCACGGCTATTTCAAAGTGGAAATTAGTTTCACACTCCTGGCGGGCCAAAAAATTCATAATCGGCAAATAATGCCGTTTGGCAGCATTAAAAGTACGGTCAACAAACTTAACCTGCCTTACATTGTGCTTAATGAAGAAAGCCAGTTCTTCATACACCAGGTCCAAACTCCGGAACCGAACGCCGGCCGTAGCACTGGACAAGCAGTACTGACAATTAAATGGGCATCCCCTGGTGGATTCGTAATAAATAATTTTATCCTTTAACTCCCTCATACTTGCTTCGGTATAAGGAAAAGGTACTTCATCCAAGCAAGCAACAGTTTGACTAGTGCCATTTATCGTAATCTGTCCGCCATCAGCCCGAAAAGCCAGCCCGTCGATAGAATCCACCCTACCGTGATCCGCCAGTACTCTTAGCAATGCTTTTAAAACCACTTCCCCCTCCCCTTGAATAAGATAATCAATGTCGGGCTTTTCCTTCATAATAACAGCCGGATCATAGGAAACCTCCGGACCACCCACGACAACCACGGTATGAGGCATTACCTTCTTGATTAGTCCGATTAATCTCATAGTCATCTCAATGTTCCATATATAACAGGCAACACCTATGACATCAGGCTTTTCCTTATATACATCACTGAGAATATTCAATAGTTTATTATTAATTGTATACTCTTTAATACATATTTCACCGCAACCCTCATTGCAATAGGCCTGTAAATACCGCAGTGCCAAAGAAGAATGAATGTATTTGGCATTAAGTGTTATTAATAATGTTTTTATATAAACCACTACTTTCTATTATTTATAATCACTTTCATTATTATTTTAAACCAGGCACCCTGCTAAACCTACCCGCATATAATATATTAACATAATCAGCATGGCAAGGAAGGTGCAAATAATGCGGGTCATCTTAAACGGTCAGGTGTTACCTGTTAATATCCGTGTTAACAGGGATATACTAATTACATTAAGATCCTTAGCCCGGACACTCCACTGGAAACTGGACTATGATACGACAAAAGAGCTTGTATATATATCCACGCAAAAGATTGCTCAACTTACCGAACGGCTGCCTGCAATTTTGGAAGAACCCGAAAGTACCCGTTTGATCGGAAAGGTTATTTGTTTAGATCCCGGCCATGGCGGTCAGGACACCGGCACGGTTGGTTTTGCCAATAGTTTGGAAAAGGAGAACAACCTGGCAATTGCCCTGCTGGTAAAAGACCGGCTGGAAAGAAACGGTGCAACCATCTTAATGACCCGCGATGAAGACACAGATATAGCTTCAACCTCCAATAGCCAGGAAACGGCAGCGGCACGGGTTTCTCTTGCCAACGAAAGTCATGCCGATATTTTTGTCAGTATTCATAATGACTCCTTCGCTGATTCTCAGGTATCGGGTACGACCACCTATCACTACGGCAGTGCCGAATCAGCCAAACTGGCAGCCTGCATACAAAATTCTTTAGTGGAAGGGTTGGGCACCAAAGACCGGGGCGTCAGATTTGGCAGTTTTTATGCCATCCGTTATACCGCTATGCCTTCGGTTCACATTGAAGTCGCCTTTATCTCCAATCCGGAAGAAGAATTGCTGCTTAGCAGCGCCGACGGACGAAATAAAGCGGCTGAATATATCGCTAATGGCATTATGCGTTATTTCAAGGTATAGAAAGAAGATTTTTTCAAATGCTATACAGGAAAATACATGTAAAACTACTAATATAGTACAATATATTCTACTCAGCAAAAGGAGAATTTTCAATGCCTAAACAACTGCTTGCAAAGTACCTGTTTGATTTATTAGCTGCAAATCCTGCAGAACGGGAAGAAACCGGAACCCACGTACCTGAACGCGAAGAAATTCCCGCTGAATACAAATGGCATTTAGAGGATATTTACAAAACCGAGGAATTATGGCAACAAGACTTCACCAAAGTGAAATCGCTGCTGACAACAGTTAAACAATACCAGGGCAACTTGTCAACCTCCTCTCAGACCTTAGCCGATTGCCTGCAGCTTAACACCACGCTGGCTATTATGAGCAGCAAGCTTTTTTCCTTTGCCCGTATGCATCGCGACGAAAACACGGCTAAAGCTAAGTTTCAGGCCCTTACAGGACAAGTTGAGTCATTATTGGCAGAAGCCGGAGCAGCCACGGCCTTTATTGAACCTGAGATTTTAGCTATGCCAGATACGCTTTTGCAACAATACCGTAAGGAAAATCAAAGGCTGAACGAATATGCTTTTTATTTTGAAAACCTGGCCCGGCAAAAACAGCATGTGCTGTCCCCGGAAGAAGAAACGATTCTATCCCTTTCCAGCGAAGCAACACAGGCACCGGAAACCATCTTTAACATGCTGGCCCACGCCGATATGAATTTCCCTGATACTTTGGATGACAATGGCTCCAACGTTCAATTAAGTGAAGGGCGTTATAATACCTTAATTCGCTCCGCTAACCGGCAAGTGCGGCAGCAAGCCTTCCAACACTTATTCGGTACCTATGCACAATATCGTAATACTTTCGCTGCCACTCTTGGGGGAAATATAAAGAAAAACATTTTCTACGCAAAAACCCGAAAGTATCCATCTGTTTTGGCTTCTACCCTGGAGTCGGATAATGTTCCTATCGCAGTTTACGATAATCTGATTCAAACTGTCGGAGAGAATCTATCTCCACTTCATCAATATGTTCTTTTGAAAAAACAGGTTCTTAGCCTTGATTCCATCCATATGTATGATCTCTATACCCCTTTAATCAAAAATGTTAGCCTCTGCTTCTCCTATAAAAGAGCCACGGAACTGATCAAGCGTGGTCTGTCACCCTTAGGCGAGGAATACCTTCATATCCTGAATAAAGGGCTTACCTCCGGCTGGATTGATGTCTACGAAAATAAAGGGAAACAAACCGGCGCCTATTCCTGGGGAACCTATGGAGTCCATCCTTTCGTCCTGTTAAACTATCATGGCAAATATGATGATGTTTCCACTTTGGCTCATGAAATGGGGCACGCTTTACACAGTTATTACAGCCACAATACGCAGCCTTATCCAACTGCCTCTTATACCATATTCTCCGCTGAAGTGGCTTCCACTACCAATGAAATCCTATTATTGCACCACATGCTAAACATAACCGAAGACAAAGATACCCGATTATATTTGATCAATCAACATCTTGAGCAGGTTCGTGCTACCGTATATCGCCAGACTATGTTTGCCGAATTTGAAAAAATGCTGTATACCAAGGCAGAAGAAGGTGAAAGCATCACTGCTGATCTGCTTGATCAGGAATGGCATGCTTTAAACCGGAAATATTATGGTCCTGACATAGTTATTGATAAAGAGATAAACGTGGAATGGGCGCGAATACCGCACTTTTATTGGAGCTTTTATGTATATCAATACGTGACAGGATATTCGGCCGCCACTACACTCGCTGAAAAAATATTGCAGGAAGGTCCATCAGCCCAGAAAAAATATATCAATTTTTTAAAAAGCGGCGGTTCCGACTATTCAATTAAACTCTTGAAAGCAGCCGGTGTGGATATGTCTTCCCCTAAGCCCATTGAAATAACCCTGAAAAAGTTTACTTCTTTACTGCAGGATTTCCAAAACTTACTGACAAGTTATTGACAATCGCCAAGATAAGCAGGTATGATGAAATCAATACGAAAATGATCTGGATCGCTTGCTAGCTCAGACCCAACCAACCGACCAGCATTGTTGGAGTGAACTAATTAAAGGAGGTTGGTTACTTATGACCTACCAAGACAAAGATCTTACCTGTAAAGAGTGCGGGGCCGGTTTTTCCTTTACCGCTTCCGAGCAAGCATTTTATGCTGAAAAAGGCTTTCAAAATGAGCCGTCTCGTTGCCCGGAATGTCGCGCTGCTAGAAAGGCGCAAAGTGGTAGAAGCAATAACAGCGGCTTTCGTCAACAACGCGAAATGTTTGATACCACCTGCAGCGAATGCGGCGTAGCCACACAGGTTCCGTTTAAGCCGACTGCCGGCAAACCGGTTTACTGCCGGGATTGCTTCCAAGCTCACAAAAGATATTAATAATAATATTGATAAAAAACCTTAAAGACCGGAATTTATCCGGTCTTTTTTATTGGCAGTTATGCACATGCATATCTTTTGTATTAAATAAAACACTACACATAACTACTACTTTGCAAAAGAGGCCTATTGCATGTATCACTTTAAGCCAATGCTGGCAATGCTTTCATCACTGCCTGTCGAATCTTCCTCTTACGCCTTTGAAGTAAAATGGGACGGCATACGGATATTAGCCTGTTTTAACGACCAGGAATTTGTCCTGCTTACGCGCAACAACCATAATGCAACCAACCAATATCCTGAAATATTACCGCTTCGTCAACTGCTGCTTGATAAGAAAATAACAGATATCATATTAGATGGTGAAATCATTGCGCTAAATGCAAATGGCCGTCCATCCTTCTCGCTACTGCAAAAACGCTTCCGAAAAAATATAGAGAATCTTTCATTCAACCTTAAGCAAGTACCGATAGTATATATATTATTCGATATTTTGCAACTAAACGGCCGCCCTCTTATTGACCTTACTTATGTAAAGAGGCGGGACATTCTTGACAGTCTGCAACTACAGACCTCTTATTGTCAAATCCCCCGCTATCAAACCGGCGATGGGAAAACCATTCTGCAGGCCACACAAAAACTTGGTCTGGAAGGAATTGTTGCCAAACGGTTGGATAGTCAATATCATGCGGGGAAACGTACCGGTGATTGGCTAAAAATTAAAAATATCCATCGGCAGGAACTCGTAGTAGGCGGTTGGCTGCCTGGCAAAGGAACACGGAAAGGGCTCATTGGCTCTATTTTAGTCGGTTATTACACCGTGTCAGAAAAAGGAACGGTAAATCACGGTCCTTGTCAAAAGCTAGTCTACGCCGGCAGAGTCGGCACCGGTTTTACCACGCAAATACTTCGCCAATTAGCTGCCTTGCTGGCACCGCTTCATAGACAGGAAAACCCGTTTTGCAACCTTCCCTACACGAAACATAGTTCTTTCGTTACCCCCTCCATTGTAATCGAATGTGAGTTTACGGAATGGACTCCCAGCCGTACACTGCGTCATCCCGTTTTTAAAGGATTCCGGTTTGATAAACCGGCAAAAGACGTGGTACTTGAAAAAACAGGAGAGTGATAACTATGGCCCGACCGATATGGAGCGGCTCAATTAGCTTTGGCTTAGTCAACATTCCTATTCGTTTATACAATACGGTAAAACGGAAAACTCTCCATTTTCATCAATTGCGTAAAAAAGATTCCTGCCGTATTCGGTTAAAGAAAATATGCCCCGTTGATGGCAAAGAAGTCCTCCCTCAAGATATTGTAAAAGGCTATGAAATTTCCCCTGATCAATATGTAATCGTCAATACCGAAGAATTGGATGCCTTGTCTCCTAAAGCCACCCGCACTATCGAAATTGAGGATTTTGTAAAATTGGAGCAAATCAACCCTACTTATTTTGAGGCATCTTACTATATACTGCCTGAAGCCGCCTCAGTAAAAGCCTATCATCTTTTGCTGGCTGCTATGGAGCATACGCACAAGGTAGCCGTTGCCAAATTTGTGCTCCGCAATAAGGAGCATCTTGCTATATTGCGTCTTAACGGATCGCTGCTTATCCTTTCTACGTTGTTTTACCAAAACGAGATTATAGCACAGTCCGAACTGGAGGATGAACTGGTAAAAGCAGATCAACCACCGACTGAAAAGGAACTGAACATCGCCTTACAATTGGTTGAATCTTTGAGCAATGATTTCCAGCCCGAAAAATATAAAGACGAGTTCCAGGCTAAAGTACTTTCATTAATACAGAAAAAGGCCGAAGGTGAGACCGTTACCGCACCTTCGACCGAGCAAAATAAACCGGGCAATGTTGTTGACTTGATGGCGGCATTGGAAGCCAGCGTATCAGCCATCAAAAAACAAAAAACAGCCGGGACAAGAAAGAAGAAAATCCATGCCGCTCAAAACTAGCGTTAATATAAACGGAAAAAAAGTTGCCTTATCCAATTTGAACAAAGTCTTTTATCAAGAGAAACAATTTACCAAAGAACAGGTGATTGACTACTACATTCGTATTGCACCGGTTCTTCTGCCGCACCTGGCCAATCGGCCACTCACCTTAAAGCGTTACCCCAACGGCGCGGCGGAACCCTTTTTTTATCAAAAAAACTGCCCTGCTTCTCGCCCCGCCTGGGTTAATACCGTCCCAATCTGGAGCGAGAGTAACAAAAAAACAATTGATTTTTGCCTGATAAACGATTTGGCTTCGTTAGTCTGGGCAGCTAATTTAGCCGCTTTAGAGCTTCACACCTCACTGTCCTTAGCTGATGATCCGGCTATCCCGACCATGCTGGTCTTCGACCTGGATCCGGGACTGCCGGCAGGAATACTGGAATGCGCTCAGGTTAGCTTACTGCTCCTAGAATATTTTGAGTCGAACAAGCTAACTCCCTTTATAAAAACCTCCGGCTCCAAAGGCCTTCAGGTCTACGTCCCCTTAAACACACCGGTCAGCTATGACCAGACAAAAGAATTTGCCAAACATGTCGCTCAATACCTTGAACAGCAACAGCCGCAACTGGTTGTCGCCAATATGCGCAAAGCCTTGCGCCAGGGGAAGGTATTGATTGACTGGAGCCAAAATGACAGCCACAAGACAACCGTTTGCGTATATTCTTTACGGGCAAAGCACACGCCTGCTGTATCCACACCGGTGACCTGGAATGAAATCAGGACGGCTGTGCAAAATAACAATGACCGTTCTTTACACTTCACGGCCGAACAGACTCTTGACAGAGTCAATCAGCACGGCGACTTATTTGCCCCACTTTTGACCCTGCAGCAGAAGCTGACTTCCCTAGGGAACCACTGATTTATTCACACCGCACATCCTGTCGGATCTTTTTCCGTCTGACTGCGTCAGCCAAGCCTTGAAATAGGAACCGCTATTCCTGCGGCTTTACTTCCTTGCCAGCCAAAAATCTCTCGCCAGGCTGGCAGGCTCATTAAATTAGCGGTCCCTAGACAAATAAACTAGCAAACAACGATTGCGTTGTTTGCTAGTTTATTTTACGCTTTATTCAAAATTTCCCAAACCTTTGCCGGCATTTCTTCCTTTGCACAGCTTTGTTGATGAATAATCTGTTTATTTTTTAACGAAGCTAAGGCGGCAGGAACCGGCCAGTCTGTCAATTCCGATAACGCAGTAAGCATAGTAAATTCATTGAGTCCGGCAGCCTTGTCCTTGGTTTCGATTGCCGATAAGACGCTTTCATTAAACTTAAAAGGACTGGCTGTGGACACAATCACCGACGGTGTCTGATCCCCCGTTGCCTGGCGATATTTTTCGTACACCTGCCAGGCCACCGCCGTATGAGGATCTGTCAGATAGCGATGCTGGATAAATACGGCTTGCATAACCTGAGCGGTTTCCCTATCATCCGCCCAGTCTGCCCAAAAGACGGTACGAAGTTTTTCCAGATAACGATCACCAATCGCATAAGTTCCTGTTTCCTGCAACTTAGCCATCCAAGCGCCAACCTGGTTGGTATCTCCACCAGTCATATGATACAGCAGGCGCTCCAAATTGCTGGATATCAAGATATCCATGGAAGGCGAAATGGTTTTTTGGAAATCGCGGTTGCGGTCATACACTCCGGAGCGCAGGAAATCGGTTAATACATTATTACTATTGGAAGCACAGATTAATTTATTGATCGGTAATCCCATCAATTTGGCATAATAGCCTGCTAAAATATTGCCGAAATTGCCGGTCGGCACAGTAAAATTGACCGGTTGCCCCTGTTGGATATGCTTCCCTTTCACCAGGTCGGCATAGGCACTAAAATAATATACAATCTGGGGTACTAGGCGTCCCCAATTAATCGAATTGGCCGAGGACAATTGATAGCCTTTAGCCAACAAGTCATTCTGCATACCCGTATCGTTAAATATCTTTTTTACTCCGGTTTGGGCATCATCAAAGTTGCCATGCATAGATATGACAGCAACATTGCTCCCCTCTTGAGTGACCATCTGCAGCCTCTGAATAGGGCTGACACCTTCGTGTGGGAAAAACACGATAATTTTGATCTGATCAACATCCCGGAAGCCTTCTAACGCGGCTTTTCCCGTATCGCCCGAAGTCGCCACCAGAATAACCACTTCATTTATTTCATTGGTCTTTTGTAATGCTGTTGACAGTAGTTGTGGCAGTAATTGCAAAGCCATGTCCTTAAAAGCGCTTGTCGGTCCATGCCATAGCTCCAAAAGATAACGGTTATCTCCTACGGCCACCAGCGGCGCAATCTGTTCAGAATCAAACTTATCGCTGTTATAGGCGGCCTGAATACAGTTGGCAAGTTCCGGCCCGCTATAGTCCTCCAAAAATTTAGCTAAAACAGCATAAGCCCGTTGACGATAATCCTGATTGACCAGTCCGGCTAATTCGTCCTGGGCAAAACCGGGGATTTGGTCAGGTACAAATAATCCTCCGTTTGAGGCAATACCGAGCTTAATTGCCTGGGCTGCTGAAAGCCTATCTTTTCCGCCGCGCGTGCTAATATACATAGAGCAACTCCTTCCAAATGGTTCACCCGTTATATTTATCAAGATTCTTTGCCGGCAGAAAGCATCGTCGCAATATCGGCCAGGGTCATTTCGGCAATCCCGATTAACAGCGCGGGATTGATAATAATTTGACAACCCCGGACGCCGGCGCTGATGGCAATAGTAGGCCAATGAGTTATGCTGCTGTCGGCAAAAGTAGGATAGCGCTTTTTCATTCCCAGCGGCGAAACACCGCCTCTTACATACCCGGTCAAGGCGGTGATATCCTTGACGTGCACCATCTCAATCTTCTTATTCCCGCTGATGGCGGCAAGCGCCTTCAGGTTTAATTCAGCGCCGCCCGGTATACAGGCAATAACAACGCCGGTTTTATCACCACGGGTTACCAGTGTTTTAAATACCTGTTTAAGCGGAAGCCCCACTTTTGCCGCCACATTGCCGGCACCAAGATCAGCTTCATCCACTTCGTATTCCCGTAACTCATAATGTATTTTATGACCATCCAATAATCTGGCGGCATTGGTCTTCTTCACAATCCAATCTCTCCTACTGTTGGCAAATGCAACCTTTTTCAACAGTATATAATTCTTGCTTTGCCCTTGTCAATTCAGGTACAATCATTAAACACACTTGTCTTCAGTAGATAGGCCATTTCTATTATAATACAAAACAAGGATAGGAGCCAAGATTTTTCAGCCACAGGCTTCTTTCTCTAACAGCCTGAATAGCCTGCCGCACATGGGCCTCGTGAATGCCTCCCTCTATATCGAAAAAGAAAATATACTCGCCCAGACTGGTGCGGGCCGGACGAGATTCAATTTTGCTAAGATTCACATCCCGCCGGGAAAATTCAAGTAACAGCTCGCACAGGCTTCCGGGACGTTCGCCATTCATTTTGCAAACAATAGAAGTTTTATATTGACCTTGCTCTTCGATCGCCTGAGACGTCTTTTGTTTTAAAAGAATAAAACGTGTACGGTTATTATTACAGTCCTGGATATCATTATCAATCATCGTCAAACCATGAATTTCAGCAGCACGCAAACTACCGATAGCCGCCAGGCCGGGCGCCCCCTCAGCGACTAACTGCGCCGCTTTTGCGGTGCTCTCTACGGCTTCCAGCCTAGCCTTTGGGTAATGTCGGGCAATATAGTTTCTACATTGTGCCAAAGGCTGCGGATGCGAGATAATACAGTCTATTTTCTTTTCCCCACCTTTTGTCAGCAAAGCATGACGGATAGGCAAAACAAACTCACTGACAATCACTAGTTCCACATCATGGGCCAGCACATCCAGCGTGATATTTACAGAACCTTCTATGGAATTCTCAATCGGTACAATTCCCTCGGTTATTTCCCCAGTCGCCACCGCCCTGATAACAGAATCAATCGTTGTATAGGGTTTTAACTCGCAGACCGTCTTTTCACAAAGTCGTAGAGCAGTTTCTTCACTATAGGTGCCGCTCGGACCCAAATACCCGACCTGAATAGCGGCAAAGGGCTCCCTGATTACACTAGGCAAAGCTATTCCTCCCTTGGAACGCCGGCAAAAGCTTTAGTCGTTCCTTTTTATCATACAAAAAAACCTCCCATCCAATAAGGACGAGAGGTCTCGCGTTACCACCTTTGTTATTCGTATAAACGAATCACTCTACAGAGCATCAGACAATGCTCTCCCTGTCTAACGGTCAGGGGTTCCGGCACAGCCTACTATCAAATCAAAAAATTCAGCCTGCAACTCCGAGGTGAACTTCGTATATTGACCCTGTACCGGGCTTTCACCTTTCCCGGTTCTCTGCCAACAAGGACCAATACCTACTTTTCCTCTTCTTCGTTTTTATGATATAAGTTTTTTTCATCATACCACAGTAGACGCCTTGCCGCAACCCATTTCTAAAGCCTTATGAAGAAGTTCTGCAAAACTTCCTTTTCCAGTATGGCGAGCTACTCTGGGTGTGGAACCAATGCTCGCCGTTTTCCATAACAACCAATTCACCTCAACGCATGAAATACAAACAGCTACAACGTTGCTTTTGATGAGGTTGTCTCGCCCTGCACTGGCCGAATAGCCGCCTTCATGCTGCGTACATAGTCGGCTACGTAAGGAACGCTGCCCTCGCCATATTGTGCAATAATTTTCATAATCGCCGAACCGACAATCACTCCATCCGCATCCCTTGCCATGTCAGCCGCCTGTTCTGGTGTGGAAATACCAAAGCCGACCGCACAGGGCACGTTGGTTTGGGCCTTGACAAGTTCGATCATGCTGCCGATATCAGTGTTTATTTGGCTGCGCACACCGGTTACACCCAGCGAGGATACACAGTAAACAAAGCCGCTGGCCTCGCGTGCTATCATGGCCACACGATCACGCGAGGTTGGGGCGATGAGTGAAATCAGATCAATACCGTGCTGCTTGCACAGCGGGTCGAACTCTTCTTTTTCCTCAAACGGCAGATCCGGCAAAATCAGGCCATCCATGCCTATAGTAGCGGCGGTTTTGATGAAGCGCTCTGCACCGTAGGAAAAAATGACATTCGCATACGTCATGAATACCAGTGGGATGTCCGTTTTTTCACGAATGCGTTGTACAAGTTCAAAAATGCGGTCAGTCGTAGTGCCTGCGGCAAGAGCACGCATATTGGCCGCCTGAATGACCGGCCCCTCTGCTGTCGGGTCGGAGAATGGAATACCCAGTTCAATCAAATCCGCCCCGGCTTCCACCATAGCATAAACAAGCTGCTCAGTCACATCCAGTGACGGATCGCCACAGGTCAGAAAGGAGATAAACGCTTTGCCATTCACAAAAGCTTTTTGAATCTTACTCATGGATGCCCTCCCCGCGATAACGCGCAATCGCAGCACAATCCTTGTCACCGCGACCGGAAATAGTGATAACAATAAGCTGATCTTTGCGCATGGTTGGCGCAAGCTTCATAGCGTACGATACCGCGTGGGCGGACTCAATCGCCGGAATGATGCCCTCCATGCGTGATAAATACTCAAATGCGCACACGGCCTCATCATCAGTGACGGGTACATACTCGGCGCGGCCAATGTCGTACAGATGGGCATGCTCCGGTCCAACGCCCGGGTAGTCAAGCCCTGCAGAGATCGAATACACAGGCGCGATCTGACCGTACTCATCCTGGCAAAAGTAAGACTTCATGCCATGGAATATGCCCAGCTTGCCGGTGGTAATAGTTGCGGCAGTCTCAAAAGTATCCACCCCGCAGCCCGCCGCCTCACAACCGATCAGGCGTACACCAGCATCCCCAATAAAGTTATAAAACGTGCCAATGGCGTTCGAGCCGCCTCCTACACAGGCCAATATCGCATCCGGCAGACGGCCTTCCTTGGCCAGGATCTGCTCCTTGATCTCCTTAGAGATCACCGCCTGAAAGTCACGTACAATAGTAGGAAATGGATGGGGACCCATAACCGAGCCAAGAACGTAATGGGTATCCTCAATACGGTTCGTCCACTCGCGCATGGTCTCAGATACTGCATCTTTAAGCGTACCAGTGCCGCTCTCAACGGCATGCACCTTTGCGCCCAACAGGCGCATACGATACACATTGAGCGCCTGCCGTTCAGTATCCTCCTTGCCCATAAAGACCTCGCATTCAAGCCCCATAAGTGCGGCAGCGGTCGCCGCAGCCACGCCGTGCTGACCCGCTCCAGTCTCGGCTATGACACGTGTTTTTCCCATCTTCTTGGCAAGCAGCACCTGACCAAGCACGTTGTTAATCTTGTGCGAACCGGTATGGTTCATATCCTCGCGCTTGAGGTAAATTTTCGCGCCGCCGAGATTTTCGGTCATGTGGGCAGCGTAATACAGTTCGGACGGACGACCCGCATAGTTATTCAAGAGGTCATTGAGTTCGGCGCAAAACGCCGGATCATTTTTATAGTGCTCATAAGCCTTTTCCAGCTCAATAACAGCATTCATCAAGGTTTCGGGCATATACTGCCCGCCGTGAACGCCAAATTTTCCTTTGGACATATTCTTTCTCCTTTAATCATTTGTACAATCTGATATATCTTCTGTCGGTCCTTTTTGCCATTGGTCTCCACACCGCTTGACACATCAAGAAGGCAAGCCTTTGAAAGCATGGCTTTTGGGATATTTTCCGCATGGAGGCCGCCGGCGAGGGCAAAAGGGCGTGTCACTCCCGCAAGCAATGTCCAGTCGAATACCACGCCGCTGCCGCCGCCTGCGTCCAGCAGGATAAAATCGGCTGAGCTTTCCATAGCGCGGCGCACGTCATCCTCTGAACGGATTTGAAATGCCTGCCAGATACTTTTACACGTCAGACGCCGCAGCACAGCAAGATAGTTCTCGTCCTCATGCCCGTGCAACTGTGCCACAGCAAGCACACCTTCATTAAGCAGCGTTGCGACTTGTTCGACCGGCTCATCGACAAATACGCCTACCGGTGTGATATCCGGAGCAAGCGAAGTACGCAAGGTATGCAGTGTAACTACATCAACATTGCGCCGGCTTTTCGGTACATGGATGACAAAGCCGCAGTAATCCGGCCGCGCTGTGTTGACTGCTGCAATATCCTCGGTGCGGCTCAGACCGCATATTTTGACCTGCATGTCTCACGCACCTCGCAGAGCATGCAGCGCCGCCTTTTTGTCCGGTGATCGCATAAGCGTTTCCCCAATCAGCACCGCATCCGTACCGTTCTGATAGAGCCTGGCAATGTCTTTAGCCGTCTGTATGCCGCTTTCGGACACAAATACGCAGTCCGCCGGGGCAATTGAGCGCAGACGGATACTATTCTCCACATCTACGACAAAGGTCTTTAGATCGCGGTTGTTAACACCGATAATCCTCGCACCTGCGTCAGCGGCGCGGCGTACCTCCTCTGCATCATGTGCCTCGACAAGCACGCTAAGCCCAAGAGAATCAGCCAACGCATGATACTCGGCAAGCTCTGTGTCGCTCAGGATGGAGCAGATCAGCAGAATAGCAGCCGCTCCAAGTACCTTGGCCTCATAAATCATATACCGGTCAATGGTAAAGTCCTTGCGCAACACGGGGATGGATACAGCCTGAACGATCTCCTTAAGATAAGCATCACTGCCTTGAAACCAATAAGGTTCGGTCAGGCAGGAAATGGCAGCCGCACCTGCTGCCTCATACTCGCAGGCGATGTTCAAATAGGGAAAATCCTCGGCAATAATGCCCTTGGACGGACTTGCTTTCTTTATTTCACAAATGAATGAAAGCCCCTCCTGCCTCAGCGCCTGCTCGAACGGGAAGCCACTGCCTGATTCCATAGCCTCCGCCTGCGCACAGAGGGCTGCAAGCGACAGCTTTGACTTTTGTTTCCTAATACGTTCACGCGTTTTATGGGCGATTTTTTCTAAAATGTTCATAATCTCATCCTTTATGCATTGCTTTCCTCTACAAATCGCTGCAACTGCGCCGCCGCCGCGCCGCTGTCGATCAGCTCTTCGGATAAACGCACACCGTCAACTATTGTTTCTGCCTTATTAAACAGATACAGCGCTGCACCTGCGTTCAGACAAACAGCTTGTCGTTTCGCCCCCCTTTCCTCGCCGGATAAAATGGCCCGGGTGAAGCCTGCGTTTTCTTCGGGCGTACCGCCGGTCAGTTCCTCTTTGGCACAGCGGACATAACCAAACTGCTCAGGCGTAATAGTATAGCTATGGAACTCACCGCCCTGTGCAATTTCACAAACCTTGGTGGGTGCACTCATGGAAATTTCGTCCAAACAATCTTCGCCATATACGACCATGCCGCGCCGCACGCCCAAATTGTACATAACCCGAGCCAGCGGCTCAACCAGTTCCGCATCGTACACACCCATCAACTCCAGGTTGGCGCCCGCCGGATTGGAAAGCGGCCCTAAAATGTTAAACACTGTACGAATACCCAATTCACGGCGAATCGGCGCCACATACTTCATCGCAATGTGATAATTTTGTGCAAACAGAAAGCAAAGGCCAATTTTTTTGAGCATCGCTGCGCTCCGCTCCGGGGAAATGGTGATATTAACACCCAACGCCTCCAGAACATCGGCCGAACCGCATTGGGAAGACGCCGCACGATTGCCGTGCTTGGCCACCGGTACACCGGCGGCTGAAATGACCAACGAGGATGTGGTCGAAATATTAAAGGAATGGGAGCCGTCGCCGCCGGTGCCCACAATTTCCAGCACATCCATATCATGCAGCAGCTTAATACAATGAGCTCGCATCCCCGCCGCCGAGCCGGTAATCTCGTCAATGGTTTCCCCCTTCATGGACAGCGCAGTCAGGTAGGCTGACATCTGCACCGGGCTTGCCTCGCCGGACATAATTTCGTTCATGACTTGATTAGCCTCTTTATAGCTCAAATTCTGTTTTTTGCTCAACATGAGAATGGCTTCTTTAATCATGGTCAGTTTCCTCCAAAAAATTGCGAATAATGGATAAACCATCCGGTGTCATTACCGATTCCGGGTGAAACTGTACGCCGTAGACAGCATACTCAGTATGTTCTACTGCCATGATTTCGCCCTCTGCTGTCTCTGCGGTTACGCGGAGCGTATCCGGCAACGAATCGCGCACGGCTGCCAGCGAATGATACCGGGCAACCTGAAGTGATTCGCCCATACCGCGAAATAGACGCGAATGTGTATTGAGTACCGCTTTCGAGGTCTTGCCGTGCATCAGACGGGATGCATATGAAACCGTCGCCCCGAATGCTTCACAGATGGCCTGATGACCGAGACACACACCGAAAATCGGGATCTTGTCTGCGAAATATCGTACAGCCTCCACACAGATGCCTGCATCGGCGGGCTTGCCCGGCCCCGGTGACAGAAAGATGACCTCCGGCCTCATCGCTTCGATCTGGGCAATCGTCTTTTCGTCGTTGCGGATTACCTGAATGTCCGGCTTTACCGCACCGACAAGCTGATATAGGTTATACGAAAAGCTGTCATAGTTATCGATAAGCAGTATCATGCATCAATACCCTCCTGTGCGATTTCGATGGCGCGGACAACGGCGCTCGCCTTGCTTAAGCACTCCTGATACTCGCTGTCCGGCACACTGTCAGCCACAATGCCTGCTCCCGAGCGCACGCAGACCTTGCCGTTCTTCTTATACGCCAGACGGATGGCAATGCAGGTATCAAGGTTTCCAGTAAAATCCAGATATCCAATCGCACCGCCGTAAATACCCCGTTCGCAGCCTTCTAACTCGTGGATGATCTCACAGGCGCGAATTTTGGGCGCACCCGACAACGTGCCCGCCGGCAGAATAGAATCGATCGCATCCAGCGCGTCCTTATCTTCACGAATTGTACCTGTTACGGTCGACCCGATATGCATGACATGAGAAAAGCGCTCAACAGCAAGATATTTCTCCACCTTAACCGTACCGATCCTACTGATGCGTCCAATATCATTTCGACCAAGGTCTACCAGCATATTGTGCTCGGCTAGCTCCTTTTCATCGCGCAGCAGTTCAGCTTCCAGCGCTTTATCCTCAGCATCTGTTTTACCGCGCGGTCTGGTACCGGCCAGCGGGAAGGTAAACAGCTTGCCATCCTTCAGCTTCACCAGCGTTTCGGGTGATGCGCCAGCAATTTCAATATCATTACTGGAAAAGTAGAACATATAGGGCGAAGGATTGCTTGTGCGCAGCACACGGTACACATCGAACAGACTGCCGTCCAGTTCTGCAGTTAGCGGGTTGGACAGCACCGCCTGAAAGATATCGCCCTCGCGAATATAATGCTGTGCCCTCTTTACCATGTCGCTATACTGCTCGCGGTTGAATCTGGGGGTGAGCGGAGTCTTCAGCCTAGGTGGCTGCGGCTCGCATTTTGAGCCTCCGCGAATCAAGGCAACAAGCTGATCAAGCTCATACACTGCCTTATGGTAGCTGGTTTCCAGTTCATCAGCCCGCGCACCGACAATGAGAATAATCTTCTGCCGCAGATGATCAAAAGCGATCACCTTGTCAAACAGCATCAGATCAACCTCCTGGAATTGACCGTCCTCGTGTACAAGTTTCAGGCTGGGTTCGGCATAGCCGATGTACGAATAGGAAAAATAACCGACCAGTCCACCGGTGAATGGCGGCAGGCCCTCGATCTTAGGGCTGCGGTTTTCTGCTAAAATGCGGCGAATAGCATCGCCCGGATGTGAAACCTGCTCAGTAACGGTTGTGCCTGCGCGAATACAGAGGCACTTTCCTTTGCAACTCAATTCGGCGGTCGGGTCAAACCCGAGAAAGGTATACCTTCCCCACTTACGGGCATCCTCCGCGCTTTCCAGCATGTAGCAATGACTGCTAACGTGTTTGAGCGTACGCATGACCTCAATCGGCGTAAAACGATCGGCATACATCTCCCGACTGATCGGAATGCGTGCATACCCCTGCGCTGCAAGCTCCTTGGCTTGCTTTAGTGTGGGAAACATGTAAATACCTCCTCTGAAAATACAAATAACCCGCCCTTGACATAGATATAAAAATACCTATATCAAGGACGGGTTTAAACGTCTAAGCCTTAGACCACCCGCGGTGCCACCTTGATTCACAAGAAAAATCCTGTGCGCTTTGCGGAATACTAACATATTCCCGGCAACTGACGTATGCCTTACGTCGCAGAATACTCGGCCAAGGCCTTTGACTGCGCCCTCCGCGGTCCATTTGACAATCTGCGTTCGATCCGGCTCTCAGCTTTCCGGACTCTCTGTGCGTGCACAATTGTTTTGATTTCCGCATCAACGGTTTCAGCTTTATTTACATTTAATTCTAGCACCGGCCAGATATACTGTCAAGAAATGAATTCTTACAAACTGTTATCAGCTTGATTTACGCATCTAGCTGCACCGACCTAAAAAAACGTGGCGCATTCATTGCCTTCCATGATAATCTGAAGAAATATGCTAAAACTATACATGCATATTCGTTGTCAAAGCAACAGCCATACTTTGCCCATCAAATTGAAAATCGGCCAAATTTGTGCATTACAAGAACAAAAAAATCTGTGACAACATAAAAAAGCGGTAAATCTTGTCGATGCAAAGTATGCAAAGAATTGATTTGGTTAAAATGGAATAAAAATCACTTGCCCGTGACTATCTCGCTAATTTTGAAGGCACACCCTAGTTGATTGGCAATTGAATATGTTTATATTCTTTTTATCCCGGGGAGGACATCTTCCTTCTACAGAGAAATATTGTTGTTATTGTCGATTCTACTGACTATAAGGATCGCCTGTTTTGCAAAGCATGGCGACAACACAAATTTCCATAAGAGGTGTATGCATTTGTTAAAAATAGCTTTAGGACAAATGGAGGTTATCCCCGGCCGTCCCAGTGAAAACTTTCAGACCATGCTGTCCATCATTCAGGAAGCCCGTCAGCACAATTGCCACATGGTTATATTCCCCGAAATGGCCATTCCCGGCTATTTACTGGGAGACACCTGGGAACAACTGGCATTTTTAAGAGACTGTGAGTATTATGGCAACAAAATTATCGAGGCTTCCGAACATATCATCATTGTATTTGGCAATGTAGCTGTTGACTGGAAAAAACGCGGCGATGACGGCCGTGTCAGAAAATATAATGCTGTTTTTGTTGCACAGAACGGTCAATTACAGGGAGCGGATAACTTCCTTTATCCGTTCCGGATTAAAACGCTGCTGCCTAATTACCGAGAATTCGACGACACCAGGCATTTCTTTAGTTTACGCAAATTAGCGATGGAACGACAGGAAAAACCGGAAGATTTATTGCAACCCGTCACGGTCCAAATTGATGGAAAGCCCTGTAAACTGGGCTGCATTCTGTGCGAAGACGGTTGGAGCGACGATTATTCCATAAGTCCCATCAAGCTTTTGCAGCAAAATGGCCCCTTGAATTTAATCATCAACATATCCAGTTCACCTTATACTCTTAATAAAAATAACAAACGTAACCGTGTTTTTTCAGAACAGGCTCGCTATGCTGGCGTCCCTCTAATTTATGTAAACAATGTAGGTCTGCAAAACAACGGTAAAACCCTCTATACTTTTGACGGATTCAGTACAGTGTATAATGGCCAGGGTGATGTTGTGGCGTATTGTCCTCCTTTTATCGCGCTGACCCAAACAATCACGCTTGACTTGCAAACCAAGGGCTTAGAATTACCGCCAATTACTACACCAAATGATCAGGACATGAAAAGTATGTATACAGCCCTGCGCTATGGAGTTGAAAAATTTACAGCAGCCATCGGCATCAGAAAAGTGGTTATCGGTATATCCGGCGGCATTGATTCCGCAGTAAGCGCCGCCCTTTACGCAGACATTCTCGGTCCACAAAATGTTCTGCTGGTAAACATGCCCAGCCAGTTCAACTCGGAGACCACCAAGGGCTTAGCCGCTGAGCTGGCACGTAACCTGGGTTGTTTATACACGGTTATGCCTATTCAGGAGACTGTCGACTATACGATTAAGCAGATTTCAGAAACTCCTATTATCAATTTAGCCGATTCAAGTGAAACCAGACTTTCCGTATCTTCCTTCGTCATGGAAAACATTCAGGCTCGCGATCGCTCTTCCCGCATACTGGCAGGTATCGCCGCTGCCTTTGGCGGTGGATTTACCTGTAACGCTAACAAAACAGAAACGACTGTCGGCTATTCCACGCTTTACGGTGATCAATCAGGGTTCCTGGCCGCCTTGTCCGATCTCTGGAAACATCAGGTTTATGCTTTGGCTGTTTATTTAAACGAGCAGGTTTTCGGACGCGCTGTCATACCGCAACGCTCGATTGATATCGTTCCCAGCGCCGAATTATCCCTTGAGCAAGCCGTTGATGAAGGAAAAGGCGATCCAATCATTTATCCTTATCACGATTATCTCTTTAAGTCCTTTATGCAGCATTGGCACAGGGCCACGCCGGAAGATATTCTAGCCTGGTACAAGGAGGGAATCTTAGAAGAAAAGATCGGCTGCGAACCGCAAATAACCAAAAAAATCTTTGCTACCCCTGCAGATTTTATCAACGATTTGGAGCGCTGGTGGAAACTCTATACAGGCATGGCTGTAGCAAAACGGATTCAGGCACCGCCAATCCTAGCGGTTAGCCGCAGAGCTTATGGCTTCGATCACCGCGAAGCGCAGAACGGGCCCTACTACACGGCTAAATACCTCGCCATGAAGCAAGAATTACTGCAATAAGAAATTTGTGTCGGCTTACGAACGGCACAAGATCACACAGTCAGGACCACCCGTAAAACGGGTGGCTTGATTACGCCCTATAAGGGCAAGGTACTAGCTGAGTCTCAAGACTCACTGAAAAAGTCCGCCAACCGCATAACCTTTTCAGTCAGCCCCTAAAGGGGCTCTTTTTATGACTTTTTCACGGGCTCACCCGTAAACGGGTCTGTCAATTCCTTCAAACTTAGCTGGTCGACAATTATATCTTCTTGTAACTGCTCTCGGATATATTTTGCTATTGCCTCTTTGTTTCGTCCCACCGTATCCACAAAATATCCTTTGCACCAAAAATGCCTGTTTCCATACTTATATTTTAAATTC
>NZ_FQZD01000050.1 GCF_900141835.1 Propionispora hippei DSM 15287
GCTTTATGGTTTTGGTCGCGACAGGGAAAACTAGGCAGAAAAAAGGCTATTATTGCAGTGGCGAGAAAGATTCTAACGCTTATCTACAAGCTGTTGGAATCTGGCGAGTTTTATGACTCAAATATTGCCTTGCAGGCATGCTCATCGCCACCACGACATAATAGCTTATCTTAACTATATTACGTACGTCTTTATTTTTCAAATATATCCGGTCTTTTACACCTATTCTTTTTTATCTATTGGGATAGGGTTATTTGGGTTTCCCTTTTTCCTGTTTCGTTAATTTTAGTTTTCACAATAACCGTCCACTTTAGAAAACGCCGGACAATGCTGCTCCGACGTTTTTACTTGCTATTCACCTTATCCGTTCAGCAGCCGGCGCCAGCTTTCCCCTGTTATGATCACCGGCTGTTTTTTCACTTTAGCCAGATCAAACCGGGCAATTAACTCACTGGCCGGTAGCGGCCGGAACGCTTCCAGCAGCCCCGCAGCAGTGGCCAGACTGCCCACGATGGTTTCCGGGCGAACACCGCGCTGCCGAAGCGACCGGATAGAAACGTCACCGTGCCGCTTGGACAGACGGTGACCGTCTTCGCCCAGCAGCAGGGGCACATGGGTAAACACCGGCGGCTCCCAGCCCAGCAGACGGTACAGCAGAAGCTGCCGTGGCGTGGAAGCCAGCAGGTCGTCGCCGCGAAGCACATGGGTGATGCGCATCAGAGCATCATCAACCACCACCGCCAGTTGATAGGCAAAGGTCCCATCAGCCCGCCGCAGGACAAAATCACCGATTTCAGCCGCCACATCCTGAGAATGTTCTCCCTGCAGTTGATCGGTAAAAGACACTATACCGGCCGGCACCCTGAGCCGCGCCGCCGGACGGCGGTTAGGCAGCGGTCCCAGCCGGTTCCGGCAGGTTCCCGGGTAGGGCGTCTCCCGGTCAGATCCGTGCGGCGCGGCAGCCGCCAATTCCGCCCTGGTACAAAAGCAGGGATACACTAGATCAGCCACCGTCAACCGGTCAAAGGCCATCTGGTACAGCGCTGTCCGCTCGCTCTGAAAATACGGCCCGTATTCTCCCCCCGTTGCCGGTCCTTCATCCCAGTCCAGCCCCAGCCAGTGCAAGTCCTCCTGCAGCAGCTCAGCATAGCGGGACCGCGAACGGTCAGGGTCCAAGTCTTCCATTCTAAGCACCATCGTCCCGCCGGCAGCACGCACCTGCAGCCAGGCTAGCAAAGCCGCCCAGGCGTTGCCAAGGTGTATTTCGCCGGTGGGGCTGGGCGCAAAGCGACCGCGCATCGTAGCAGTCACCGTCATCCCCTCCTCCGTCTGACAGGTTCTAGGTAACCACTGATTAAATGAACCTGTTGGCCTGGCGAGAGATTTTTTCGTCTGGCAAGGAAGCAAAGCCGCAGAAATAGTTGGGCTATTTCAAGGGTTTTACTGACGCAGCCAGGCGGGAAAAGATCTGTCAGGACGCACAGTCTGAATTAATCAGTGATTACCTTGGCCTGCAGCCGTTTGACAATGGCCCGGGCCGCATGGACACCGCTGGCGCTGGCCTGAGACAGGCCACGGGTGACACCGGCACCGTCACCGATGGCGAACATATTGGTAATTTCCGTTTCCAGCTCACTGGTCAATTTCAGACGGGAACTGTAAAACTTGACTTCCACCCCGTAAAGCAGCGTGTCGTCGTTGGCTGTACCCGGCGCCAGCTTGTCGAGCGCGTAAATCATTTCAATAATATTATCCAGATGACGTTTGGGCAGTACCAGACTCAAATCGCCGGGAACCGCTTTTAGCGTCGGCTTGATAAAGCTCTGCTCCAGCCGGTGCTCGTTGGTCCGGCGGCCTTTGACTAAATCGCCAAACCGCTGCACCAGCACGCCGCCGCCCAGCATGTTAGAGAACGACGCAATGCGCTTGCCGTACTGGTGAGGTTCGTTGAACGGCTCGGTAAACCGGTTGCTGACCAGCAGGGCAAAATTGGTATTTTTGCTGTGCAGTTTTTCGTCACGGTAGCTATGGCCGTTGGCCGTAACAATCCCGTCGGTATTTTCAGCTACCACGTAGCCTTTGGGATTCATGCAGAAGGTACGCACCAGATCGCCGTACTGCTTGGTGCGGTACACCAGCTTAGCCTCATACACTTCATCGGTGATATGCTGGAACACTTCCGCCGGAATCTCCACCCGCACACCGACATCAACCTGATTGTTGAACAGCGGCAGTTTCAGCTTCTTGCACTGTCCGGAAAACCATTCAGAACCGGCCCGGCCCGGTGCGGCAATCAGATAATCGCAGCGGATATCTTCGGCATTATCCACCGTGATGGAAAAGCCCCGGCCTTCTCCCTCCGGCTTGATCTCGGCTACATGACGGTTAAAAATAAAAGTAATCCGTTCCTTTAATACTTCATATATTTTCTTCAGGATTTGCAGGTTGTTTTCGGTGCCCAGGTGACGAACCCGGGCATTTAAGAGGTGTAGGTCAAAGGCCAGCGCCTGCTTGCCAATCGAACTGTTCGCCGTACTGAAATCTTCGGCCGGCGCCCCAAAATCCATGTTGATATCGTCCACATAGGAAATTAAATCCAGAACCTTTTGGTCAGGCAGGTATTCGTTCAGCCATCCGCCAAATTCGGTGGTAAAATTATATTTTCCGTCCGAAAAAGCGCCGGCACCACCAAACCCGCGCATAATGCCACAGGGTTTACAGTGAATACAGTTGTCTACTTTTTTTTCGGCAATCGGGCATTTGCGGGTATAGATGTCCTGACCTTCCTCGATCATAACCACCTGCAGACCAGGCTTCATTTTGCTTAACTCATAGGCCGCAAAAATCCCTGCCGGCCCACCGCCAATAATGGCTACATCATACTTTGCAGTCATCATATTCCCTCACTTTACCTATATTAGATCGAAAACCAAAAGCTATTATACTGTATCTGGCGGAGTATGTATAGCATTTTTTTTGCTACTGGTGCTCCGTCAACTTTGAAACTGAAAGATGATGACGAAATTTTGTCCGTCAGCAACTTCTGCTTTCAAGTTGGTGGAGCACTATATCCGTTTTTTTAATTCCGCCCTGCCACGCTGCCGCTTCGGACTTTCGACGAAGTAACGCAAACCTGCCTGGCGGCGTCAAAGCCGGAAATAGGCCCTCAAAAATCACTGCGCGGTTCAAAATCGGCACAGACGATAAAGCGCCGCCCCTCCCGGTCGGTAAAGGCCGCCGAACTGGTGATGCAGACGTTGCCTGTAGCCAGCGACATGTAGGGTTCGCTGATATAGCAGTCCTTGCCGGCCATCATATGCAAATAGTAATCCTTTAACGACTGATCGGCCCCTTTGCCGGCTACTTGAAACAGTGAATGATTTTTACAGGCCGGATGCCGGGAACTGCAAATGCTGTCGGTTACCTGCACCCCGGCCGCATCGACAATATAAAGGTATTCCATATGGTTATACTGTTCGGCCAGGGCCTGCAGCCTTTTGCTGAAATTCTCGGCGGCACAGCCTTCCAGAACCTGCAGCATACAGGTCATAACCGACTCGCAGACCCGCTGCCGTTTGACGCCCTGCCGTATTTTGTCAATCTTGCTTTTTTTAAACTCCGCGAAAATACTCCCGTTGGCGTATGTCACCGCTCCGTTTAGTTTTTGCGGTTTGGCAAAATAATAGCCTTGCAGCAAATCCGCCCCCAGCTCAAAGCTCATCGTGACCTCTTCCTTGGTCTCCACGCCCTCAGCCACCACCAGCGCTCCGATGCGCCGTGATAAGCTGACCAATGAGGTAAATATTTCCTGCTTATAATAATCATGGCCAATATCGCGACACAAACCGCGGTCAATTTTTAAAATATCCGGTTTAATCTGCAAAATCCGGTCCAGATTGGAATAGCCGTTGCCAATGTCATCAATGGCGATGGTAAAACCATACTCTTTATAATTATGGATAAATTGTTTCAAAGACGCCACATCGCTGGCTTTGGCTTCGACAATTTCGATAACCACCTGTTGCGGCTTGATGCCCGCTTTTTGTACCGCCTCCAGCAAGTGCTTCGACCCGACCGTATCGGCGGCAATTACACCGGTATCGATGTTCAAAAAGAGTAACTCCCTGCAACGTAAACCGGCAAAAGCCTCCAGCGCTTTGGCCCGGCACAGCCGGTCCAGCTCCAGACTAAGCCCGGCGGCGGCAGCCTGGGAAAATAGCGTAACCGGGCTGATCCAGCCTGCCGCTGCGTGATAGCCCCGGGACAGTGCCTCCAGGCCGGCAACTTTATTTTTCTTCGCGGACAAAATCGGCTGAAAGTGTGTTTCAATTTGCTTTTTTTCGACGATCTCTTCAATGAATATACTGTTTCCCTGCTCCGTCACTTTTTCCAAAATAACACCGCCAATATTCATATTTACAAATAAAAAAACAGACTCCCGGCCTGCCAGGAGTCATCATTGACTGTTATGCATAATTATACCATAATTCCCGCCTATTTGCCTGTCAGCAGTTCTCGTTTCTAAATAAACAGGGCCGTCAGAATCCGCGTCTGCACCAGCAGCATATATAGTACGGTGGAACCGAAAATACTCAGCAGCGGATTGCGCTTCCAGGCATGCAGCAGCACAACGGCCAGCACGGCCAGCACCTCATTCAGCCCGTGCGGCACACTGCCCCACTGAATATCTTTCAAACAATACAACACCAGAATGGTCATAATAACCGGCGGTATATATTTTCCGACAAAGAGCAATAGTTCCGGCGGCTGACTGCGATCAAAAAACAGAAAGGGAAACGCCCTGGTAAACAGGGTAATCGCGGCAATCACCGCAATAGCCACATATACGTTATTTAGACTCATCTTGCATAATCCTCCCCCGGAAAACCAGCAGCAGGCCAATCGACAGGACAATGGCTGCCAGCAGCATGTTGCTCTTACCAATGAAGATGATGGACAGCAGGGCACAGCTCCCGCCGATCCAGAACGGAATTTTAGTGGAATAACCGGCAAACTGTTCATAAAGAAGTACGATAAACAGTGCCGTCAGGGAAAACTCCAGTCCGGTGGTGTCAAAGGAAATCAGGCTGCCCGCGGCGGCACCGAGCACGCTGCCCAGCACCCAGTAGCTCTGATTCAGCAAAGACACATAAAAATAGAACAGATCTTTGCGCACCCCCTGCGGCTCCTTTAGTCCGGTCAGTAACGCATAGGTTTCATCGGTTAAGGAAAAAATCATGTATGGCCTGAGCTTGCCGGTTGCCCGGAAAATATCAAACAGCGACAGGCCGTAGACCATATGACGGAAATTAACCAGAAAGGTTACGGTGGCAATTTCGGCCAACCCAGCGTTCTGGATAAAAAAACCTACAGCGATAAACTGGGCCGCTCCGGCGTAGATCACCACACTCATCAGCAAGGCCACCGGCCAGGCATAGCCGGCGTTATAAAGTAGCAGCCCAAAGGCGATACCAATGGCAATATAGCCGAAAAACACGGGCAGCGTCGTCTGCAGCGCCAGCCGCAGGGCAGCGCCGTCCACCCGTTTTTGCATTTCTTTCATACCGGTTAGCACTCCTTTACTTATTTATCGGGAAATCCGGACAAAAAGCAGTGATTCCCGGCTTCTTAAAGTAAGTACACCGTCTTTCCGGCAAATTCCTCCCTGGTACCAGAAAAAAGCCGGCTGCCGGATTATCGGTAAATTTTTACTTCCCCGCTGCCTGCCGTGTGCTATAATATGGCTGTACGAAAAAAACGTCTTAAAGAAGGTGCTCGCTTTGAAATCATTTGCCTGTGTCGGTCTGCTGCTGATGCTGCTATTACTGGCCTCGCCGGCCTGCCTGGCGGCTTCGCCGGAAAGCAACTCTCTGGCCGCCGTAGCCTTGTATATCGATACCTCGGGCCACTACGTCCCCGGCATCGACATGCTGAATAAAGCGCTCAACGAAGTGATCCGCTTTAAAATCAACGCCCTGTTCCTCGGCAGCGAGGTGCAGTCCGGCAATGAAGTGCTGCGTGATTTAGACCGCTGCGGCATTGCCACGGCCGCCGACGCCAGTCCCGAATCGCTGTCGGCCTACGGCGACGCCCGCCATGTCAACTATATCCTGCTGCTGTCCGTCCATCCCCTGGACATATCGATGGATTTAAAAGCCTATTCCACCGTCGACCACAGCTACATTATTGACAAAACACTCACCCGCCCGGACGGCAGTGAAGCCTTGTCTACCCTGGACGCCTTGTCCAATCTGGTAGGCGGCGGCCTAACCGATGTCCTGCAAACCATCCGGACCTCACTGGCCGGCACACCCGAACCGGCAGCCGGCTGATCATGCGCGGAGAAAGCTACCCTACAAACTAGGAGGAACCATATGAAATTACTAACTGAACTCGGCGACTGGCTGTACAGCATTCTGGTCGCACTAGCCCTCGCCCTATTCATCAACATATTCCTGTTTCAGCCGTCTTTGGTCGTCGGACAGTCCATGGAGCCGACGCTGCACGACGGTCAGCGCATCTTTCTGTCCAAGCTCTCTCACACGCTGGGTAAGCTGCCCAACTACGGCGATATCGTCACCATCGACAGCCGCGTCCTCCGTGAACGGGACTGGCAAGACGATATGACCGATCCGTTAATGAACTGGGTCAATCTTTTAACAGGCAAACAGCCCAGTCATACCGTCTGGGTGAAACGGGTTATCGGCAAGCCCGGTGACACCCTGGAATTTAAACAGGGACACATTTATCGCAACGGCGCGCTGCTGGACGAACCCTACATCAAAGAACCCATGCGCAATGTGGCCGACAAGCAGATTACCGTTCCCGACGGCCAGCTCTTCGTGCTGGGCGATAATCGCAACAACAGCAGTGACAGCCGCGTGATCGGTCCCATTCCCCGCAATCATGTCCTCGGCACTATGGTCTTTGGACTTTAGCTGCCCTTAGCCGGCTGACGGCAAATCTTGCGCCCGCCGGCTCTGCCAATATTCAACCCGCAAAAATCCCTGTCCGCAGCTTGAATCAACAGGCTGCGAACAGGGATTTTTTTTGTAATCAACCCAGCTTCTTCTGGAACTTGATGATGCTCGCCGTCAACGCCAGGCCAATAAAAGTAATGAGCGCCAAGGTCTGGCTCCAGAGGAAGGAGAGGCCAATCCCCTTCAGCACGATACCACGCATGATTTCCAGATAGAAAGTCAGGGGAATCACTTCACCCAGGCAGTAAAACAAGGTCGGCATGGCCTCGCGGGGAAACATAAAGCCCGACAACAAAACGCTGGGCAAAAAAATGAAAAAAGACATCTGCATGGCCTGCATCTGCGTTCTGGCCATCGTGGAAATCAGCACGCCCAACGCCAGGGAGGCAATGATAAAGAGCGTCGTCAGGGCATATAAGAGGCCAATGCTGCCCCGCAGCGGCAGGTCGAAGACCAGGATGCCCACCAACAAGGCCAGTGTCGCCTGCACATAGCCGACAAATACATAAGGGATTATTTTCCCCAGCATCAGCTCATAGGATTTCATCGGCGTGACAATAAGCTGTTCCAGTGTCCCCTGCTCCCGTTCCCGGACAATCGCCATTGACGTAATCATCACCATGGTCATCGTCAGGATAATGCCCAAAATCCCCGGCACCATATAAAAGGCGGAAACAAAATCGGGATTGTACCAGGGTCTAATCCGGATATCATAGGGCTGTTCCATTCCGGTAATGCCGTTATTCGCCATTTTGCGCAGCAAAATCTCCTGCGATTTAAGCTGGCCGATCATCTGCGCCGTGCTGATCGCCGACGAAGCGGCCATCGAGTCGGAAGCGTCGACAATCACCTGTACGGCGGCGCTGCGGCCATGCTTGGCATTTTCACTGAAATCCGGCGGCAGGACAATCCCCACCTTGGCCTTGCCGGCCTCAATCGTATCGTTCACATCCTGGAAACTGTCCGCCACATATTTGATGTCAAAATAATCACTGGCCGTAAACGACGCCAGCAAATCGCGCCCCTCCTGACGGTGGGACTGATCAAACACAATGGTTGGCAGATGCTTGACATCCGTGTTGATGGCAAAGCCAAACACCAGCAGTTGAATGACCGGCAGCCCGACCATCATAGCAAAGGTGAGCCGGTCACGCCGCATTTGAATAAATTCTTTCAGCAAAATAGCCCAGAGGCGTTTCATCGTGCCCCCTCCTTTCGCCGGGACTGAACATAATAGACAAATACATCCTCCAACGAAGGGTTAATGATACGGTAAGCAAAAGACTCATACCGTATCAGGTCCTCCGGCGTGACCAGCACATGTACCGTTAAACCATAGGGATAGCGGTCCAGGCAGGGTACATTGTCCTTTGCCATTTGCTGCATCAGCGCAATCGGATCATCGGTGGGAATTTCCAGCAGCCGTCCGGGCAAAGCGCCCTTTAAATTTCCCGGACTGTCATCGGCAATCAGATCTCCTTCGAAGATAAAACCAATCCGGTCACAATGTTCCGCCTCATCCATAAAATGGGTTGTAACCATAATGGTGGTACCCTCTGCAGCAAGCTGATAAATAATATCCCAGAACAGGCGCCGGGAACGGGGATCAACCCCGCCGGTCGGTTCATCCAGAAACAGCAGGGAAGGCTTGTGCAGTATGGCACACCCTAAGGCCAGACGCTGTTTCCAGCCGCCGGACAAACTGGCTGTCAGATCCTGTCTGCGTCCGGTGAGCCCGGCCATGTCCAGCATTTCCTCTATACGCTTCTTCCGTTCGCCCGTGGACAAACTATACAGCCCGGCATAAAATTGCAGATTTTCCTCTACAGCGAGGTCATCATACAGGCTGAATTTTTGTGACATGTAGCCCAACTGGCTCTTAACCGCATCGCGATTTTTTCTAAGGTCAATTCCCAGAATTTCCCCATAACCGGCTGAAGGCTCTAAAATACCGCATAGCATTTTAATGGTTGTTGACTTTCCCGAACCGTTGGGACCCAGAAAACCGTAAATACTGCCTTTTTCAATCTGTAAATTCAAATCCCGCACTGCAGTAAAATCGCCAAACCGCTTGGTTAATCCGTGTGTTGTTACGGCATACATCATGAGCCCCCCTCACCGGCTAAGGAAACAAAGACGTCCTCCAGGACCGGCTTTACTTCCCGCATCGCCAGAATCGGAATGCCGGCAGAGTCCAGCACCTGCTTAATGGCCGCAGCGACTGTCTCATATTCATCCACCACAATGTGATATTTGTCGCCAAACGAATTAATATCGCGAATAGCCACACCTGCCAACTGTCTTTTTAGGGCTTTACTGTTTGTCTCCAGTTCTATGATTCGGTACGGATACTGTTCCTTTAACTGCTGCGGCGTACCCACCGCCGTCAGCGAACCGTTATGCATAAAAGCAATCCGGCCGCACAGCTCGGCTTCATCCATGTACGGCGTTGACACAAACACCGTCGTTCCTGTCTGGTTCAGCCGGTACAGCACTTGCCAAAACTCCCGGCGCGACACCGGATCAACGCCGGTGGTCGGCTCATCAAGAAACAGCAGCTTAGGCTGGTGCATCAACCCGGCAGCCAGTGCCAGCTTTTGCTTCATGCCGCCCGACAGGTTGGCTGCCAGCCGCTCCTTAAACGGCAGTAACTGGGTCATGGCCAGGATGTCATTTGCCAATAGCTCGATTTCCCGGCCGGAGGAACCGTATAAAGCGCCCATCAGCCGGATATTCTCCATTACCGTCAGATCGCCGTACAGGCTGAACCGCTGCGGCACATAACCGATATGAGCTTTTACCCGTTCCATATCCTGTTCGCCCAATACGGTAATGCGTCCCGCCGACGGTGTCATCACTCCTGTCATCATCCGGATGGTCGTCGTCTTGCCGGCCCCGTCGGGACCGACCAGCCCGAAAATCTCGCCGGGCTGTACCGCAAGAGAAATCGCATCGACAGCTTGCCGGCCCCCGAACACCTTGCCGACCGCCTCCAGCCGGATCATGGGATGATCACATCTGCCGGCAGCCCCGGCTTTAAAATGCCCTCGGCGTTATCCACTTTGACCTTGACGGCAAAAACCAGATTGGCCCGCTCCCGCTGTGTGATGCTTTGGCGGGGATTAAATTCAGCATTGCTGCTGATCTCCTTGATGGTGCCCGCAAACACCCGGCCGGGAAAGGCGTCCACTTTGACCTCGGCCGCCTGCCCCACGGCAATCAGCGCCAACTGGGCCGAAGGAACATATACTTTGACCCAGCAGTCGTTCATATCCCCCACTGTCGCAATGGGTGCTCCTGCGTTAACATACTCGCCCTGTTCAAAGTTCTTGGTTAACACCAGTCCCGTTAACGGACTGGTGATCACTGTGTCGGCTACCGCTGACCGGCTGGCGTCGACAATGGCCTGACACCGTTTGACCTCTTCCTGCTGCGCCTGGATTTCGTCCGGCCGGTTGCCTTCCTCGGTCAGGCTGCTCTTGGCCTGGGCCGCCACCAGCGAATTGTAGGCCACGTCATAAGCGGAACGGATGCTCTCCAATTGCTGGGCGGCAATAGCACCCTGGTGGTAGAGAACGGTATAGCGTTCCAGATCATGCTTCGCCTTGTCAAATACCGACTGGGCGGCAGCCATATCGGCTGTCGACGCGGTTTTCTCCTGCTCCCGGGACCCCTTCACCAAATCCTGAAGCTGTACTTGGGCTTTGGTCAGCGCCGCCTCGTCCCGCAAAAGCTGGGCTTCCAAATCGGATCGGGAGATGCGGGCCACTACCTTGCCGCTTTCCACCGAATCACCGGCTTCCAGCAACAGCTCGGTAAGATAGCCGCCTACCTTAGGAGTAATATCCGCCCGGGTGACCTCAATTGTTCCGGTAGCCGTGATGCCCTTTTCCGTCTGCCGCAGCAGCTTATACCCTGCCGCTCCGGCAAGCAGTGCAAAGCAAAGCAAACCGGCAAGAATTTTTCGGTTGATCATCTCAGCATCTCCTAACTATACGCCAATCAAGCGTGCTACTATTTAATCATTTGATTAAATAGTAGCACGCTCATTCTGCGGTGTCCAGCTTATTTTTCCCGTTGCCGCATTTCCCTTTGATAAACCGGGGGAAATATCATATAATAAAGTTGTAGTTTATGGAAATTTTTCAATTCTACTTAAAAGGAGCAAAGTTTATGTATGCACTTAACTTTCAGTCACCTAATCACAAAAAGCTGTTGCTGGAGCGCAAAAAGAACTGTACTGTCCGCCTAGGCGATGTGAGTGACGTATATCTGGAAAATTCGGTTGTCTGGATTACTGTAGGCAAGCCTTTCCAATCCAAACGCAAATTATATACCGCCATTATTGACCGGGTGCTGACCAAAAAATTCTCCGAGCTGACCACTCATGACTTAGACCATCAAAATCCGGAAATTGAAACCGTTGACGAGCTGGCGGTCTTCTTTGAAAAGGTATATCAAAAATCCATCAGCCTGGAAGATATCGTCACCGTCATTTATTTCTCCGAAATCATTGACGAATAAACATAAGCCTATACATAAAAACAAGCGCCCAGAGCGCTTGTTTTTATGTATAGGCTTATTCCGACTGCTTACATTTCTCCAGCTACTGCTTCCCGTATCATATCGTCAAGTACTGTCACGTATTTTTCCGTTAAGCTAATCTGTGGTCTTACCACTATCGAAGGCCGCATACGAATCGGTCAGTTCGCCGCTGCCACGGTCCGTACCAGAAATTTAACGATTAAAACATCCAGATTCCGGCTTTCCGCCAGAACCTCCGGATGCTGCAACCCTTTCTCCATCCCCAGTTTGACCAAATTTCGACGCATTTTTTCAATTTCCTCGGCTAACATAGCTTTCGTTCCTCTTCCTTCCACGTTTACAACAAAAACATGTCTTATTATAGTCATTTTGCCATATAATGTCAACTATTTTCTGTCATTCTCCGGCAAAAATTTCCTGTTGTTTTCCAGGTGTTCAAGGGCGCTTGCTTCTCCCAAAATAAAAAGAGCCCGTAGGCTCTTTTCGGCACATAAATCAGAATCATTCCCATTGAAACTCAAGCGTAAGCGTCAGTTCATCACCATCAGGACGGATATTATAGTAGGAGCAATGGGAAATAAGCTTTTGAAACGACCGTATCTGCTTGGGAGATTCACCAACAATCTCAGGAACCCGAATGGTGATAAGTGCTTTATTATTAAAATTTTCAACAACACTGACATTATTGGATACCAGCTTAATCCCAGTCAGAATGCGGATAAAGGTTGCCCGTTTCATCGATGGCTCCCTCCTTGCCTTGATAGTTATATTTGTATTATAGCACAACTTATCCCCTTTCGGGGTCCCAGTTTATTAAATCGGCACGGGAAAATCCAGGGAGCTGCCGATTTATGAGCCTGACCGGGAGAAAACAAAAAACCCACAGCCGCAGCTATGAGTTTCATCTTTTAAAGTTGGTGCCGGAGGTCGGACTCGAACCGACACGGAGTTGCCCCCGGCAGATTTTGAGTCTGCTACGTCTGCCAATTACGTCACTCCGGCAAGTATGGTGCGGGAGAAGGGACTTGAACCCCCACGGTCACCCGCCAGATCCTAAGTCTGGTGCGTCTGCCAATTCCGCCACTCCCGCAGTTGTTGTGTAACACCAACTTCTATATTATATTCTTACCATAGATAATTGTCAATAAATAAATTATTACCAAAAGAAGTACGGCTGCCCTCCAAGGGGCAGCCGTACTTCCTTTAGCCATGTATGGGGGTTCCAGTATGAGATAATAGCCTTGAAGTGTACTTGCTTGTAGCTGACAGGCCGGAGAAACCCCAGGCCCCGGGCTTAATAGCTGAACGTCAGATCCCAGCCGAATTTTTGCCCTTTTTCATCACTTTTAAGGTTTTTGTAATCGCCGTACCAGGCTTCGGCATAGCAGTTGGTGCTTACCGGATGACCGAGGATCAGACGATAGCCCTTATGACCGGAGTTATTGTATTCATCGCCCCAGAAGGTGGTATGGTTGCCATTTTCGATCGGCAGATCGATATTGGCTTCCTGTTTCCAGTACTGTACGAATACATCACTCTTGTTCAGCTTTTTGTAGAGTTGCAGTTTATACATTTTGTTGTCATTATCGGCTTCGCTGTTCCGGCCAAAGCCGCCCGACAGATTGATACCGCTGTCGCCTAAATTGGCGCCGGCTGTTACCGCAAGGATTTTAGTTTCTTTATTGCTAGCCAGCGCGTGACTGCCCGTCAGGTAGTGGGCGCCTACATCCACCGTGCCCAATTTGGAGTTGATTCCGACATAATTGATCTGGGTGTCCTGAGTCTGGCGGCTAAATTCGACATTGCCGCCGTCACCCACCGTCGCCTGCAAGCCCGGCCAGTTGGCATTGGTTTCATACCGGCCATGGATCATCTGCAGACTGGTTTTATCGTCCAGCTTAGTCGTGTAATCAACGGCCCGCAGATAGTCATCGCCCAGGAAACCGCCGGCCAGCCATACGGCCTCTTTACCGAAGTTCAGGGTGTTCTTGGTATCCGGCTTATAGGTCACATAAGCCAGACGGGTGAATACACTCTCCTGGTTGCCGTTGTTATAGGCTCGTCCAAAGTTGTTATTGTTTTGGGCGCTGAAATCATCCCAGTAGGTTTTGGTTTCCAATTGGTGCAAGATAGACAATTTGTCACTGATCTGCTTTTCAAAAGTCATCCGGTATTCCAGCTCGTATTCATGCATGGAATCGTTCGCTTTGGCCGTAGTATTGCCATAGGTATTTTCCGTCTGGAACCAGTTGGTGATTTTCATATCCTTCACACCGGCCGTATGTTTTTCCAGATTATCCACGCGAATACCCAGGCTGTTTAATTCCTCACTGTATTCGGCCGACAGTTTGTCAATCAGCGCTTTCTGTTCCTGGTTGGCCATTTTCTCGTGAGAAATGGCCCGGCCAACCACCTGAGCCATCTCGTACCGGGTCATAGGCCGGTCGCCGCGGAAGGTGTTGTCATTGTACCCGTCGGCAATACCGGCATCGGCCAGCTTCTGCACGGCGTCATAGGCCCAGTGTCCTTTTGGCACATCGTCGAAGGGATTAGCCAGGGCGGTGCCGGTCGTCAAGATACCGGCGGCAATCAGACTTAGCACTAACTTTTTGTTTACTCGCATGCTCTCTCTCCTCAATATCATATAGTCGCTCTACAAAGTGCCGGCAAGAGAAAGCCTTTCGTAAGTTACCACGTTTCCTTAGTCCGTTTTCTCTGCTTGTACTTTGTATGGCTTGCAATCATATATAAATGCAAGACTCATACCAACGCATGCTTTTTAAAAAAAATTATTAAAAATCCCGTCAAGCCGCTATTTATCTGCCTTCCAGCAACGCAAGCTCTCTTTCCCTTTAAGAAAAAATGCTAATCAGTGTGTAATTTCCGCTGCACAGTTTTTATTTCACCTTATAATTGGCCCTGGTTCTCCTGCACACAACGGTGGTTTACAGAAACCCGGCAGCGAGAACTTCGCTGCCGGGTTTCTGTTGTGCCAACTATTTGATTTCACTAAACTTAAACTTCATCCAAGGCTCCAGATAGTCAAGGAGGAACCATTCGTCCGGTACGATCCGGGCAACCACATTGGTCTTGCCGCTGTTCTTCATTGGCCGGCGGGCAATTTGCAATTCACCGGCATACCGCTGATACAGTGAGGATTCAATAAGCACATCACCCGGTTTGATATCAGGCGTATGAAATGGCGGAAAATCATGGCCTTTATATTTTACCCTAGACTGGGTGGACCGGATAACATAGTCCGATACATCGCCCCGGTTGAAATGGATTTCTTCCAAAACGATTTTCTTCTCCAGCTCCGGTATCCCGTCAACAAAGGAAATGGCGAACTCGGGCATATATTTGTCGACCTGGCTGAGTTCCGCCAGTTCACTTTCCGTGGCAAAGGCATTGGCGATGATGACATCATCAATCAGATTGGTGGCAAATAAATGCTTGGCCTGCACAGTCAGCGGCAGGCTGCGGTGTTCCTCCAGCGTGCACAGACCTTCGGTCACCGGCCAGGGTCCATGCTGCGCCCCCGGCGCATTGACAAAGGCGGCTGTCCGGATACCCAGTTCTTTGAACTGCCGGCTGCACCGGATAAAATGTTCATAGCCCAGACCGGTATAGATATGAGGATAAAAGTTATGGCAACCCAGAATGTTCTCCTTATTAGGCCGGTGGGACAGAATATTGTCCACATACTTTGTGCCATTGCTGGCATTCAGTTCGATTTTTAACCCGTACGGATTAAAGCTCATGACCGACTCTTCCATACCGCTAAAGCCCAGATCCAGCCGGATTCCGTCCAAGCCCAGGTCTTTAAAGAAACGCAGGTTGTCGAAAGATACCCCGAATTTCTTAAACACTGCCGGCTCTACATCGCCGATAATCTCCATGCCGCAGCGCTTGGCCACGGCGGTAAGCTGCTTAAACTCATCGATCACCGTTTCCAAAGGCTTGTCTTCCTCGGAAATCAGGCAGGTAAAAATGCGCTGGTAGCCATAGCGGGCAGCCCGCTCCAGATAAGCCAGGTTATCCTCCAGCCGGGCCTGGCTTGGATAAACAGATACTCCTAATTTTCTCATACGTTTCCTCCTTTTTGTAATCGTCCTTCACGACTGGCGCGGAAAAATGAATGCTTCGGCGGAAAGACTGTGTCTCCCGCCAAAGCATTCACCGTAACTTTACAGTCTGGCATACAAGTCGACAAACTCAGCGGCAAGATCCCGTACTGTCATAGCCGTCATCAAATGATCCTGGGCATGTACCATCAGCAATGACACCTCGGTTTTTTTACCTCCCGCCTCGGCCTGAATCATACCGGTTTGCACGCGATGCGCCTCACCTAAGCTTTCGTTGGCCGCCGTAAGCAGTTCCTTCGCCTGGGCAATCTCCCCCCTTTTTGCATTGTGTATCGCCTCCAGGGCCGACGACTTGGCTTCACCGCTCTTAACGATGATTGTCATGATAAGGTGTTCCATATTTTCTGTTTCTTTCATGGTTAACTTCCTTCCCGGCGCATCACTTAGATCACCTGTGATTCTAGTCGTCCGTAAGCCCTAATTCTATAGCTTTAGAGGTTACAGACCACTGTACCTTATTAGTCTTATCCTCTTATATTTGCTCCCACGGACTGGACGGTTTGCTGTTCGGCTTTCGCCTCATGGCGCTCTCCTAAGATGACAAAGGGGATGTAAAGGACTACGGCAATTGCCAGATTGATAAGCGACAACAGCGCGCCCATAATCGAACCGGTTACCAGGAAACCGCCAATCACCGGCGGAGTCGTCCAGGGAACCATCGCAACGGTTCTGGGAACGATGCCGCTTGAAATAGCCACATAGGTGGTAATGGTCAAGATAATCGGCGTCAGCACAAAAGGAATTAAGTAAATCGGATTTAACACAATCGGCATGCCAAACATCATCGGTTCGTTAATATTAAAGGCCACCGGACCGGCCGATAATTGGGCGATATTGCGATTGCTCTTGCGTTTGCCGGCAATGAACACGGCAGCAACCAGGCCGATGGTGCAGCCGGCGCCACCCATCCAGACAAAGGCATCAAAGAACGGCATGGTCACGATATGCGGTATAGGCAGTCCGGCCTGGAACGCCGCCACATTGTCATTGATCGCCGGCAGATAGACGGCATTCAATAGCGGACCGAGGATATTCGTGCCATGGAGGCCGAAAAACCAGAGAATATGCACCAGGAAAGCGACCAGCATAGCCGAGCCTATATGATCGGCCAGACCGGCAATCGGTGCCTGAATGGCTTTAAAGATGGCATCATGGATATTGGGTATGCCCACAGCGACCGTCAGTACTTTAAACAGGCAGAAGAGCGTCAGTACGATGACCGCAGGAATCAGCGAAGCAAAAGATTTAGCCACCGCCGGCGGCACACCCTCGGGCATTTTGATAATCAGTTTGGAATTACCGGCCAGCCGGACAAAGACTTCCGTAGCAACCAGAGCAACAAACAGGGCGACAAACAGTCCCTGCGCTCCCAGAAAACCAAACGGCAGCGCCCAGTCCTTTTCCGATGCGGTGTACAGCATCAGCAGCGAGCCGAACGAAACCAGCCCGGCCGCCAGACCATCGGCCTGATATGATTTAGCCAGATTGTAGCTGGTGCTGAAGGTGACCAACAGAGACATAATGGCAAACGTTCCGTTCCATAAGTTTACGCCGAAACTTTTCCATCCTTCACCGAAAATACTGACCATTGCTTTTTGATAAAACTCTATGGGAAAACTATTCAGTAATACCGCCATGGCACCGACCATGATTAAAGGCATAATGGCCACAAAGCCGTCTCTGATTGCTACCAAATGCCGCTGCGAGCCGATACGCCCGGCCACCGGCACAAAATATTTTTCTAAAAATGCAATAATCGGACCCATCTTTTTATTTTCCACCTTTCCTTCTGCTATTTACCGATCAGTTCCAGGGCGCGCTGTAACACTTTGTCCCCGTTCATGGTGCCGTAATCAATGCTGTTGATTACTTCCACCGGAGTGCCCTTAGCCGCCAGCAAGTCCTTGATTTTCCCCAGCAAATATCTTACCTGCGGCCCTAACAAAACGATGTCGGCACTGTCAATCACCTTGGCCAGTTCAGCCTCGGCTACCGCGGCGATTTTAGCCTCAACGCCCCGCTCTTTGGCTGCCGCGGTCATCTTCATCACGAGCAGGCTTGTGGACATGCCCGCGGAACAAACCAGAAATATGTTATACATCCATGCCTCTCCTTTCTTTCGTTTGCTTACAGCCAGGCGACGTCTACAAAAAAGATTATTGCCAGTTATGCTTTCGCCGGCTATAGCCTGCTTGCTTACACCATTTATGTATTGCAAGCAACATGCCAAGTTTTCCGGTGGTAAAAATAAAAGAAAGGGTCCTTAAAAGCCAGTCATATCAAGCCTTCTCCTCATAACGGCAAAGCGAAATAGTGTGCAAGTTATCTGCACACTATTTAAAAACCTACACAGTATGGCCCATTTCCAGTATACCATTCTGTTTATCGCTGCCTAAATCATTTTCCAGGCACATCTTTACAATATAAGCAATTTCATCCTCGGTCATTTTTATCTGATACCGTTCTTCCAGTTCTTTAAAGCTTTGCTGCGCTATCTTAAACTCCTGCGTGTGCTGTCGCTTGTACTCGGCAACATTGGCAAACACTGTGGCTTTGCCCTGGTGGACCAGCTTATCCACCAGGAATCCAATATGCAACAGCATACCGATCTTCACATCCCCTGGCAGGGAAAGATTCAGACGCTTTTCCAGTTCGTCAATAATTTCCCGCACCTCATCGAACAGCTCTTCTACATCCATGCCTCGAACATATTTTTTAAGCGACATTTTTTTCAGGGAACGCTTGATTTTGACATATTCCTGTTCCTTTTGCACCAACTGGGCAATCTGGTCCAGCCCGTCACCGGCCAGCACATCGGATGCCGAAAAGGAAGGTATCTTTTCCAGCGGCACATTCACCGTACCGACAATGGCAATAATACGATGGTGTTTGCTCAACTCCTGAATCCGGCACAGGAAGTCATTATGGTCAAGAATATCCATGGCTTTAATCTGAATTTGCTCCTGCGACTTAAGCGACTGGCCGATCAGTTCCTTCAAGTGCAAGGCGGCACCTTCCCCGGTAAAGCAGGCAGTAATAATCAGCAGCTCCTGCTCGGTTTTCTTGTCGGTATGCCGCTGTATCCGGTATAGGCCGAGCTCCTGGCAGGAACGGTACACCTCGGACAGCTCGCAGCCGGCCAGTGCCTTGCGACAGGCTTCAATGACAACTGGCGTGCTGGCCATATCGATGCATTTGACCGGAATACCCGTATCCTCTGTCAGCATATCGGCAAAATTACTGAGCGAACCCATATCGACCAGCAGCAATATGCCTTTGCCATTATGAATCTCCAGAATTTTTTCCTTGGCTTGCTCGTACATTTTTTCCACTTTCATGTTCAATACCATATCAAGACTATGAGCATGTTTTTCGCCCAACAGATGGTTGGCTACCTGGGCCATACTGCTGGCCGTGGCATGGCCATGCATAATGACCAGCACCTGTACCCGCTGGATATGCTTGTTTTCCCGTTGATACACGCTGGAGGCCAGGAACATGGTAAGATAACCGATTTCGTCCAGCGGGATTTCCACATCCAGCTTCATATCGATCATTTTGGCAATTTTTATGGCCACCAGAAATTCATCGGCCGACTGTTTGCGGATCTTATCCAGTTGAGGATGGTAAATGTAGGTTCCGGCCCGGATTCGTTCAATACTTTTATTCAAATGCAGCGCCAGTCCGTAATACACCTTCTCGTCATACTCCCGGTTCAGTTGCTCCTCGGCATAGGCCAAAACCTCTTCCACCGCATTGACAATCTTCATATCCACAACCTTGGCAATTTCCTCTTTACGGAATTTCTCCGGCAGATCGCTGATATATTTTCTAAAGTAACTTTCAATATCCACATTTAAAAGCTCATGAATTTCCGGTTCGGTAAAGCCCCGCTTTTTCAGGTATTCCAGTTTGCTCTCAATAATGTCGTAAAAATAGGCGCCTTTTTCCGCCGCCTCTGCCTCCGTACACAGCTTCCGTTCCACCGGCTTGTCCTGATAAGAGAATACCAGAATATCCTCAGTCTGGGTGAGCAAAGCATTAATTTCGGCTCGGTGTTCCTGTAGATTCAAAATGCCCCTTTTGACCCTGGCATGCAGTTCCGCTTGGTCAATCAGAATGTAGCTGCGGTTTTCCGACTTATAGCGCAGAAAAGCCTTGGCACAGGCAAGCTGAATATCGCTTTTTAATTGGCCGATATTATTGGGACAGTCATAAAGCAACAGGGAAATCAGCGCATTATATTGGACGTAAATATCCTTTTCCAGGCGCTTAGCCTCGCTGCGAATAAACTTACCAATCAAAAAGTACCGTTCTTCCAAGCTGCGTTCATTCAGGGACGGCAGGGTTATGGTCATCGGAATACGCCGGGTAAAGGTTTTTAGCAAATGAGACTGAGGGTCTTCGGTCGTAGCGGCAATAAGCTGCACCTCGGAATACACCAGTTGTCCCGTTTCCCCCAAAGGGCGGAAATACCCCTTGTCGATAAAGGTAAACAACATCTCCTGCCCCTGGGGCGACAGACGGTGCACCTCGTCCAGAAAAAAGACGCCCTGATCGGCCTTTTTTAGCAGCCCATCCCGGTCACTTTCGGCCCCGCTGTAGGCTCCCTTTTTCACGCCGAAAATCTGGGCCATGACTAACTGGGGATTGTCAGCGTAGTCGGCGCAATTAAATCGGATAAACGGCGCGTCCTCGGCGATCATCTTCGTTTCCCTGGCAAACTGATACATCACCTCGGCAAACATTGATTTCCCGACCCCGGTTTCCCCCAAGATCAAGGTGTGCAGTCCGCGCGGCGGATAAAGAACGGCCGCCTTGGCCTGCTGAATCGGTACCTGCAGACTCCGGTCGGCACCGACAATCATATCCAGACTGCTTGCCTTATCTTTCAGCATTTCTTTTTTAGCCGGCCGGTACAAAACAGGCCGGCCGTTGATTTTTTCCACCAGCTTATCATTACACAGTTGATTTAAGTAACGGCTGACATTGGTCCGGTCCAGCCCCACCCGTTCACTCAGTTCACTGGCGGAAATACCGTTGCCGCTAGCTTTCCACTCGAGCAGTACATTGTAAATATCATCGACTTTTCCCATCCGCATCACCTGCACTATTACCGTATTTTTCCGTACATTAGGCACCATTGCTTTGTTGCAAACTGTGCAATCGATTATCTGCTAAATTCAACTTTATTATATCGGCAAATGGAAAAAAGTGAAAGTAATAAAATTCTTTTATCCGCCTTATGGCCAAAAAGTGAATAACTATACCGTAGTCTACGCTATACGGCTTATTAGCCAATGGTATGTATACCTCGCCAGACTCATACGATTCTCGCCACAAAAACAAAAAAACCTCTGACTAAATCAGAAGTTATAGATTATTCAGCATAAATAAAATTGGTGCGAAGGGAGGGACTTGAACCCTCACGGGAAGTAATTCCCGACAGATTTTAAGTCTGTTGTGTCTGCCGATTCCACCACCCTCGCAGGTGTAAAAGTGCAGCCGGTCTTGCAGGCCGCTCAAATTTCATTTCTTGATATTAAAAAAGATTGCAGAAAACCTGCAATCGCCAGTTCAGCTTCTTTTCCCGCAAACGTATATGGAGCGGGTGAAGGGAATCGAACCCTCGTAGCTAGCTTGGAAGGCTAGTGCTCTACCATTGAGCTACACCCGCATATATGGTGGCGGCGCAGGGATTTGAACCCCGGACACTGCGGGTATGAACCGCATGCTCTAGCCAACTGAGCTACGCCGCCGAATACATGGTGGAGAGAGCTGGATTCGAACCAGCGAAGGCGAAGCCGGCAGATTTACAGTCTGCTCCCTTTAGCCACTCGGGAATCTCTCCGGAATATGGAGCTGGCGAGAGGAATTGAACCCCCAACCTGCTGATTACAAGTCAGCTGCTCTACCAATTGAGCTACGCCAGCAATGGTGCCTCAGGACAGAATCGAACTGTCGACACGAGGATTTTCAGTCCTCTGCTCTACCGACTGAGCTACCGAGGCAAAGTCTATATGCTATGATATATGGTGGGCCCACCTGGGATCGAACCAGGGACCGACCGGTTATGAGCCGGTTGCTCTACCGCTGAGCTATAGGCCCGCGATACTGAGTAGAAAAATAAAATGGCGACCCGGAAGGGACTTGAACCCTCGATCTCCGCCGTGACAGGGCGGCATGTTAACCACTACACCACCGGGCCGTACTTAGGCCGAACTAATCAGCCAAATATGTGATTGGTGGGCGATGACAGGATCGAACTGCCGACATCCTGCTTGTAAGGCAGGCGCTCTCCCAGCTGAGCTAATCGCCCGTAATATGGTGACCCGTGGGGGAATCGAACCCCCGATACCGCCGTGAAAGGGCGGTGTCTTAACCGCTTGACCAACGGGCCATAAGTGGTGATCCACCCGCGACTCGAACGCGGGAC
>NZ_FQZD01000051.1 GCF_900141835.1 Propionispora hippei DSM 15287
CTGACTAAAGAATATGGCATTATGCCCTCTATGTCAAGACGAGGAAATCCTTACGATAATGCTATGGCTGAGAACTTCTTTTCTATTCTCAAAGCAGAGTGCATTCACCGCCAGAAGATCCAAACCTTAACACAGGCGCAGGAACTGATTGACGACTACATCCATTTTTACAATTTCGAGCGTTTCCAAATGAAATACCGACTGACGCCATCCGAAAAACGGCGTCAGTCGGCTTAATACAAAGATATTCTACGACTGGCTTTTCTCTTTTGTGTCTATCCTTCCTGGGGCGGTCCAGTCCTGCTTTGGCTTTTGTGTATTTAAATCAGCTTCTTAAGAGCATTTTGATCTATTGCGCTGGCAGCGTACCGCTCCTTGAGTATTTTGTAGACCCGCTCCATCGGTGGATATAGACACTGACTGGAAAATTGACAGTTCTCACAATTCCAGCAATTTAATTGTCCTTGGTAACTAATGATTTTCGCCGGTGAGTTGAATTCAGCCACAACCCCCTGGATTACCTCCAACGGATAGAATACGCTTAGTGTGCTCACGGCGTCCTTTTCCGCCAGCCCTTTAATCTTGGTAGCCAGAAAATCCCGTACACACTTATAATAAGTTATCACTTGGCGTTGCGGATTAGCCTGTTGCGTATAACCCCAAAATTTCGTGAAGCTTTCATAGGCTTTATCGGTATCACCTTTCCAGCAGTTCAGGGCAGTGACAAATAAATCAGCATTGCTATAATACCACGGAAACGCCTTACTGCGTACCGGCAGATTGATTAGATCCATGACCGATGTCCCAGGCGAATAGTTCATGTTTTGCAAATAGTCGATAATCGTAGCGGCACCGGCCGCATCGAGACAGTCGATGTTCCGGACAAGTCTTTTGAAGGTGTTGAAAGCGGCATAATTGGTAATGGGCCTTAGATCATCAAATTCCTCGATTTCACTCAGGCCGGGAACGATGATATGATAACTTGGAAAGCCCAGGAACGAAACATCACGTACATATGTGTCACAGCCCAGTTGAGTCAAGCGGTCGACCATATAAGCCAGCATTTCTTTGTTTGTAGTTATCGTGATTTCTTCGAACTCGTTAAATGGATAACTGAAGTTTTGGCTGAAAAATTCCGTAGGATAAATTCCTGAGCCGGTTACAAGTATGCCCATGTAGTTTTCCGGGTCATCTGCCGGGCTCCGGAAGGAGAACTCCTTGACCCCCATCATCCATTTTATATCCTGCCCCTGAAGAAGTTCGGTCAATGTCCTTTCTGCGGCAATTTCAAATTTGGGATGAGCGCCAAATTTCACAAAATAACTCTGATCATTCTTATTTACCAGAATAACCCCGACAACCGGCAGCTTTTGTCCCAGCGAGCAGTCTTTAAGGATAACTTCAAAATTGCCGCTTTTTTCAAGTGCGGTAATCATCGCCTCAATCTTGGGAAATTTCACGATATAATCCCACGGGATAGTGGGCGGTACTATTCTCTCCCGGAGGATTCTCTTGTTGGCGTAGCGTTCCATGATTTCAGATATACCCTGCACCAAAGCCTCTTCAGGTGAATTGCCGGCGCACATGCCGTTCGACATATACATCATCGAGGCCATTTTTACCGGGATATGGGAAATACGCTTGCTGTTAAGATTACAATAAGGTAGAGCGATGAAATCGGCGGGTATCTGCTCATAAGACATGGTCTGCCAATTTTCCAGGATTTCCCTTTTGTCCAGCGAAGGATTGGCTCTGGATAATTGGGTTTTGATCCAATCTTCGTCACTGGTTAGGAATTCATCAATACTCATCGGTTTCTCGTCAGGGGCGTAATAAAAGTCCAGGTATTCCATGATCGGGGGTTTTACATCCAAGCTTAGTCTGTAGTAGCAGAGATTTTGCAAGCGTTCCATCATCTCGCCGTAGGCGCTGGCCAGGGCGAATTCGACTGAAGTTCCCTTTCCATTGGTCAGTAAATCGGTATTGTCGATCACCACGCTTACCGAGTAAAAACCGTTCACCGAATTTTTCCATGAACTTTCTACCGTTAGAAGGCCCGCCTCACCAAGAATATCTCTTATTCTGTTAATGGTTTTGATGGGCATTTCATCTTTGTATTTCAGATCAGTTGAATCCATGCATTGCACCTCGCACCATACATTTTACGCTGAAGGAAAAATAAATTTTCCGGTTCCTTTTAATATATGACCATGCATCGTGGTTTGTGATTGCAGGGAACCATGGCTCTATGACTCTTAGAAGTAGAAAAACGCCCAAGACATGAATGTTTTGGGCGTTCCTGTTACATAATGCAGTTAGTCTATGGGACGTTTGGCCTTAACCAGCTCCATGGCTTCTTTGCCGCTCATATGGTCAATGGCAAGCTCGATCATGCGAACCGCTTTAAACTCTTTTTCAATTTCCTGCAAGCGGCCCTGCTTATGGTCAGGGGAATATCTGGCAGCCAATATTTCCAGGGCGCTTCTTTTTTCGGCCTCATCTTCCAGAATACGGGCTTTGCCAAACACAATGACACTGCGAAAATAGCTTGTATATTCTTCCGGAACTACCTGATCCTGATCAATCACGCAAAAGGAAACCTTTTCGTGTCTGGCAATGGCGTCCAGTTTATGACCTGATCTGGCACAATGAAAGTAGATCTTATTGTCATGATATACATAGCTTAGCGGCACCGCATAGGGATAATCATCGTCCCCGGCCACAGCCAACACACCCGACGTGCCACGATGCAGAACCTGTATATTTTCCTCTGCGGATAAAACCTGTTTTTTGCGACGCATTTCTCTAAACACGATAACAGCCTCTTTTCTCAATAAAATAATAAAACGCCTCACATTCATTCCTGCAAAGGCCTAACGGAATGAATAAAAGACGTTTACCCGGCGGCAAATTTAATACATAGTTAGTATAACCTACTTAAGCCAGCAAGTAAAGTCAGCGTTCCCGCATTCGATTAGTCATCTCAGCTTATATCTTTCTAACCGCTGAGAAAGTGTTCCGGTATGTATTTCAAACAAATGATTGTCGAAATCATAAAAATACAATGATTTGCTTTCGCCTTCCACGCGTGGCCGGGGCGGTTTACAATCTACGCCCAGGCGTTCAATGCGTGATTTATATGTTTCAAAATCTGTTTCCGATATTTTAAATGCGGTATGGTTGTAGGTACGGGTGGGAAGGGACTCTCCTTCCATAATTGCGATCCATTGTCCCCCAATCAGGAAGAATTTCTCCCTCGACAACGAGAATGTTTCATCTCCGCTAGAGTAAACTTCCTCTGCTTCAAATATTTGCTTGAAAAATTTAGTCGCCAGTTCAAGGTCTCTAACAATAAAAGTAACATGACTGATGCCTTCTATCATATTGTCTCCTCCTATGAATTTGTTATTTTACCATCTAACCTATCGACAACGCTCCCAATCCAATGATCATCGCGCTTGCGCCGATGATACGAATCTTTATAGCTCCTTCTGATAGCAGTCTGGCTCCCATGACAGTGCCGATTAGAATGCTGATTTCTCTCGCTGGTGCGATATAGCTTACAGGACTGAATACCATAACAGTTAAAACCAGAATATACGCCAAGGGACATAAAATAGCCACACCAATCGCTTCGATTCTATGACAGGCCCATTGGTCTCTTACTTTGGCCCAATTTTTAAACGCATAGGGAGTTAAGAGAAAGACCCGTCCTAAGTTTGCCGACCAATCAAGCAGTAAAGGCGGTATCAGAAAGGTGCTGACAGCCAATTTGTCTGAGAGCGTATAGCCGGCAATCATAGTGCCGCAGAGAATCGCAAAGACTATTGATTTACGGGCGGCAGGCTCCGCCAATGTAAAGGGATTTCCCGTAATTGTAACAATCCCCAAGCCAATCAGTACCGTTCCGGCAAGCGCTACTGCGGAAGGCTGCTCGCCTAATACTATCATGGCGGCAATCGTTGAAAGCATAGGACCCGTGCCGCGAGCGAGAGGATAGATGACCGAAAGATCACCAAACCGATAGCCTTTGTCCAGCAGGATAAAATATAAAGAGTGCAATATGGCGCTGCCTAGCATAAACCCTAATTGATGCCAGCCAATAATCGGTTTCTGTACGGCGATTATCCATAAAGCCAAGGGGAAATAAAGCAAAGTGGAAAGAGCGGCGAATAACCAAACAAAGGCTGTACCACCGCAAGCCTTTTTGGCTAAATAATTCCAGGTTGCATGACTGAAGGCGGCAATCAGAATAAGAATAATCGCCGGTCCTGTCATATAATCCCTCCCATTGCTAATAGTCATTTGACTATTAGCTGTATTAATGATAGTTTCATAAGACTATAATAAATGATTGAGCTTGCTTTCAGGCGCTTCACCATTCGCTACACGTTTTATATTATTCACAAAGAAATCATATCTTTTTTTATGAAATTTGAGACCGTCCGGCAGGCCTGCCGTATGAGGAGTAAGTATCACATTACCCAGACTCCGGAGCTCACTGTCAGTTGGAAGCGGTTCAGCTTCAAACACATCCAGGCAGGCGCCTGCAATATCCCTGTTTTTTAATGCATCCAGCAAGTCTCTTTCATTGACAATCCCGCCGCGGGCTGTATTGATAAAAAGGGCGGTTTTTTTCATTTTCTTGAATACCGCTCTGTTGATCAGTTGTTTGGTTTGCTGATTCAGGGATACATGGACACTGACTATGTCCGATGCGCTTACAAGATGATCGAAATCCGTCATTTTCACGAAGCTGTCAGACTGTTGAGCGGCATTTCTGGCATAAGCCAGCACATTCATATCAAAAACCCTGCAAAACTCGGCTACCTTTTTACCGATGGCTCCGAGGCCGATAATTCCAATCGTTTTGCCCTTCAATTCACTCCCTGTATAGTCCAGTTGGTTTTCATTTATCTTGTTTTTCATGAAAGCATCAAGAAACGGTATGTTTTTATAATAAGACAAGATCAGCGCCATTACATGCTCGGCCACTGCCTGTGCATTCACTCCGGCAGCATTGGCCGCCCAAATGCCGAGCTGCGTGCAGGCATCGATATCTACATTATCAAAGCCTGCGCCCGTCTGTACTAATTTTAGTTTTTTTGCTATAGATAGCAGGCTGCGGTCCACTTTGATACGTTCAGGTATGATTACCTGGCAATCTTCCATATGCTGCAGCATTTCTTTTCCGGGCGGGACAATTACAATGTCCCAGTCTTCCGGAAAACATCTTGCAATATTTGATTTTGAGATCTCGGTAAAATCGCCGACTATGAGAATTTTCATTACTAAACCACCCTTCATGTTTTATACCATGCCTTGAAGAAAACCTGTTTGCTGTTGGCCAAAGCCAATCCTGGCCCAGGATTCCTTCCGTGCAAAAAATGTTTGACCAGCATCTCTATTAATGATAATTTTAAACATAAAGAATAATGTTGTAAAACTCAAATATTTTGTGATCTATATTAAAAAATTCTATATATTGAGAGGTGTACTATGTATTTTCCTGGGATTGAGGCGTTTTTAGCTATCGTACGGACCGAAAGCATAAGCCGGGCGGCCGAATGGCTGCACTTGTCCCAAGCGACTGTAAGCTACCGGTTAAAGACCTTGGAGCAGGAAATGGGTGGCCTTTTGGTTGAACGAAGAAAAGGGGCTGCCAAAATCCATCTGACCCCGAAAGGGGAAAACTTCTTTAGCATTGCGGAAAGATGGGAGGCTCTCTGGCGGGAAACACAAATCCTACAGGCCAGCGGTTCTCAGTTAAGTCTGGCAATTAGCGCGGCCGAAAGTATCAGTCACTTTGTTTTGCCTCCGGTATATAGCCTGTTAAGTCAGCATACGCCGCCGGTCCGACTGCAAATCCGTACTCAACATACCCAGGAAGCATTTGACAGTATTGAGCGGCGCGAGATGGACGTGGCGTTTGTGGTGCGGGAAATAGCGTCGCCCAGTGTCACGGTTAAACCGTTTTTTGCTGAAGAAATGGTGCTGTTGCGTCTGGCTGTGCCGGGACGGCTAGCGGGAGCTACCGTTGAGATGGGAGAATTGGCGGCAGAGCACGAAGTCTTCATAAATTGGAACAGAGAGTTTCAATTCAGGCATGACCAGTGGTGGGATCCTCTTTGTCCTTCCCGTGTTCATCTGGACACGGCGGGACTTATCGCAACTTTTTTGAAGGATGCCAGACAATGGACGATAGTTCCCGCCTCTATTGGCGCACATATGATGCGGATTGGCGAGTTTGTTCTTCAGAAATTATCGGCATCGGTGCCGCCAAGAATATGCTATAAAGTAACTCACAAGTTTCCCAATCAGGCTTTACACGATACTCTTCGTATTCTTGATTATTATCTGCAAGATATTTTTGGAATACAATGATCTGACCATCAAGATAAAGCTGCATTTGATTCTGTCCCACTTCAGCGGCTTATCCCCTGATTTCTAAAAGAGTGTTTTGCTCTTGCTTGTATCTTTTGCGGCTTGCTTTTGTTTTATTGTCTTAGCGAATAAGCTTTACTGGTATAGAGGGAATTGAATAAAGGAAAAAGTATGTCCCTTCGGTTGTTTTCTTTAATGATTAAACAATACCGTGAAAGGACATACTTTTTTTATTTGCTTATGGGAACGTCGTGTAGCGATTTCCCAAGAAGTAGGTAAAGGGAATAGGTTAGTTATCCTGAGAGAGGGGCGAGACAATAGTAGAATCTTTACTGGTAATCCCACTGATATTGGATGAAGTACCTGATTGTCCTAAGCCATTAGCCTACTAGAACGAACAGATATTTTATAATTCTACAGCGACATTAAATGCAGAAAAGTTTGCATTTCGAACATGCTTCACACTTGCGCTTTCGCAGTCACCTACTATATAAGTAGTAAGAGGCATTTTTTTTATGATTTCATCAGCTAATTTAGTATTGGATTTTAATCCTAAGGCAATGACGGCAGTGTCTGCTTCTAAAGTTGTGCGGGTACCTTCTAAATTTGCAATTACGACGCCTGCTTCAGTAAATTCCTCTATTTTGCTGTTGCCTACCAATTTTACATTGTATTTTTTTACTTCATCAAATAATGCAATGCGGGTGATAAAGAAAAGATCTTTGCAAAAATCTTCTAGGGCGATCATATCTACGACGGTTACTTTTTTGCCCTCACGGGCTAAGCCCACCGCGCATTCGACACCTGATAGCCCTCCGCCGCAAACTACTATTTTTTCTCCAATATCAGTTCGTTTACTTTCCACGTCGCTTAACATTTTAACGTTGGCATTGTTAATACCGGGAATGTTGGGTTTGATATAGGTTGATCCTGTTGCAATAATGACAGCATCGGGTTGTTCTTTTTCGATCAGTTCAGCTGTAACCTCTGTATTAAGGTGAATGCTTGCACCACATTCCATAGTCGTTCTAATATGCCACTCCGTATAATTTCTCATTAAATCTTTAAATGTAACTGCGCTGCCGTCATGTAATAGCCCCCCAAGTCTGTTGCCTTTCTCATAGAGGGCTACTGCATGCCCTCGTTTAGCCAGAGTTTGTGCGGCCGTCATACCTGCAGGTCCACCTCCGATAACCATCACTTTTTTCTTGTCCATTGCCGGAACAATATTTTTATAACGGAATTCCCTGCCTGTTACCGGATTTACTGCGCAACGTACGGGGTATCCATGGAAAATTCTGCCGCATCCGTCCATACAGCGTAAGCAGGGACGTGTTTTTTCCTCTTCGCCGCGTACTGCATTTTTGATAAGCTCTGGATCGGCCATTAAGGATCGGCACATTCCGACGATGTCGGCTTTGCCAGAGGCGATAATTTCTTCTGCTTCTTGGATTGTCATAATATTTCCAACTACGGAAACAGGAATATCAAGTACCTTTTTGGCGGCGGCAGCAAATTTAACATTTTGCAGACGCTCCTGCAAATAAAGCGGAACGGAATATTTTACCCCTTCGGCAACAAATACATTACCACAGGAAAAGTGGGCAATATCGATATACTTTTGGGCTTCTTTTACGTATTCAATAACTTCTTCAAATCTCAAACCATTTTTGGTCATCTCATCGCCGCTGACACGCATTTCGATAACCATATTTTCACCCACGCTCTCACGCACCGCTTTTACTATTTCAAGTGGAAAGCGCATGCGATTCTCAAGAGAGCCGCCGTATTCATCGGTGCGAATATTGCTTTCGGGGGATAGAAATTGACCTAAGAGATTGTTATGTCCACTGTGAATCATAATCATATCGAAATCGGCTTTTTTGCAACGCAAGGCACATTCTGCAAAGCGATTGACGACCCAATCCATATCCTTGCGGTCCATAACTTTTATATCCTGCGCACAGCCTGGGACAGGAAGGAAAGACGGGGCAAACGCAGGCTTTACATTCATTGACGGCACACCTCCCCGACCGGCATGGGCCAATTCGATAGAGAGCTTTGCTCCATAACGGTGGGCTTCTTCAGCCAATAAAGATAAGCTTATAATATATTTGTCGTGCAATACATTCAGTTCACCATAAAAACACATAGCTCTTTCATGGTCAATCTGGGTGTCGCCAATGGTGACATAAGCAGCGCCTGTACGTGCCTGACCGCTGATAAATTCCGTAATTTCTTCAGTGACTTCACCTTCGGCATTTGACAAGCAGCAAACCATGGGCGTGAATTGAATACGGTTCTTTAAGGTCATATTGCGTATTTTCAGGGGCTGAAAAACATGTGGATATTTGTTCATTTTGACAACTCCTTTATTAAATAAATATTTCACAATCTCATAATCATTGTAACTCATAGGAATTAAATGACAAACAGCTAATGATTGTAGCCTCACAACTCTCAGAAATAGTGATAGACATTAATAAAGAAAATTGATAAGATTCAGATAAATGAATTATGTAGAAGAATGTGTGGCGGATGAATAGGTGGAAATTAAACAACTGAAATACTTTTTGCAGATTTGCAAAGATGAGAGTTTTTCCAAAGCCGCGAAAAATCTATATATTACACAGCAGGGTTTAAGCAAAGCCATCAAAAATCTGGAAGAAGAAATACATGCTCCGGTGTTCTACCGTACGGTAACTGGTGTTAAATTAACGCAATACGGTGAATACCTTCAGGAAAAGTCCAAGCATATTTTGCAGGAAGCGGATGTTATTCTGGATGACATAAAGCAGATGAATCGCTTTAATGAGGGTACGGTTAATGTAGCCTTTTCTTTTGGGGTTATCAGTGCATTAACTCCTGCTTTTATTTCGGGATTTAGGGAAATTTATCCGCATATTGAACTGAATATTAGAGAATATGAGGATTACTACTGCGAAGAAGCTGTCTTTAACGAAGAAGCGGATGTAGGCTTTACAATTGCCCCCGTTGAAAAAACGAAATTCAACGTCATTATTGTCAAGCAGGACAAAATGTGTCTTTTGGTAAATGAGCACAATCATCTTTCGCTGAAATCACAGGTTGATTTTAGCGAGATCAAAAATGAGAAATTTATTATCGTAAATGAGAACTTTAAATTGTATCATAATTTTACTAACAAATGCCGTGAGGCAGGTTTTGAGCCGGAAATTTACTTTACTACAATGGAAATGATCCTTGTGCATAATTTGAGCCGTTTAAATAAAGGAGTGGGGGTAAGTGTGCATTTTATTACGAATGACGTTGCCAATGTACGCCCTATTACGTTTATCGATCCTTCCTGCACATGGGAAGTTTGTCTGATTACGAAAAAGAACTGTATAACATCCTATATAACTAAAACATTTATTAATTACACGTTGCGTATGTATGGTTTGGAAGCCAAATAACAGTGGGTGCGACTCTGGAGGTTTGGTGAAATTTTGTGTGGTAAAAAGGCTGAACAGGCAGTTGCAATTCATGCAACTGCCTGTTCAGCCTTTAAAGTAAGCAGCACTTTCGTAACAATCTTACCTACTGTTCTCATTTCTTTCTTGTATAATAACCTTTACTTAAATATAGTTCGCCTTGCTATTTTGCTTTTTGTATTGCATGGGAGTTGTTCCGGTTATTTTTTTAAAGGTTTTTGAAAAATGCCTGCCCTCAAAAAAACCGACCTTGGCAGCAATTGTATAAATCGGTTCATTGCTGGAAGATAAAAGAGTCTCGGCTTTTTCGATGCGATAGGCAATAATATATTTTATGATACTGATGCCGAGGGCCTTTTTAACGATCTGGCTTAAATAGGAGTGGCTGACGTTTAAGTGGGCGGCAATCATATTTACCGTAATGTCCTCCATGTAATGTTGATGGATAAATTCGATCGCCTGCATGACAATAGAGTTTGTAACAGCGGACTTGTTTGAAAGCTCAGACTTGAGTAAATCTATCGACTGGATAAACTTATGGCATTCCTGTTCTATTGAAGTGTAAAATAATTTGCTGGGAGAAAGATTCTCTGGCTCTTCTTTGCTGTAAGTGCCGATGTATTTGTCTTCCAACGCAGTTGACAAGGCGGTATAGCAATAATAGTAGAGGTTATAGTTGAGGCTGGGCTTAACTATATGTAAAAATAATTTTTTTATTAATACGTTTAACTTAGGGTTTAAAAAGTCATATTTTATGAGTTCTTTAATTTCTCTGATGGTCTTGTCGACGAGGGTGTAGTCGATTTCTCGCCTAATTGCACGGAGATATTCCTGGGTGATTACTCTGGCATCGTGGCAGAAAAAATTGTATGTTTTTAAATCCTGCAGGGATTCGTAAGCCGCACGGATATTCTCAATATTTTCGATATAGCCGCTCATGTAACGAAATGCAGTTTTACAGTTGGCGATATTGTTAAGCCTGTTGGTGATGTCGAAAAGACTAGTTTGCTTGCTGGCTTGGCTGGTAGTTTTAAAATCATTGATGAGTACGCACAATAGCAGAGGATTTACATAAAAGACCTCTCCACCACTATAAGCATCAATGACTGTCTGGAACTCTTTGAGAATTTCGTCTCCTACAAAATAATAAACATTTTTATTGAAGTTGTGGTCTGAATACTCAAGTTTCATGAGGTCATACATATAGAGATAGTAGCCGCCGTTATTTAAATTAAGGCTGGTTTTTTTTTTATAATACTGGAATTCACTGTTAACTACGCCCCGCAAAATTTCATGGAGATATTCGCTCTTCTCTAGCCGATTGATTCTGGCCGTCATAATAAGATTAGATTCTTCGCGGTTGTCCATATTGGCAAAATAACAGTAGTAATCGTTGCTGATAGCCTGGGAAAAGAAAAGTTTTATTTTATTGACATACTGCCTGTCCTGATGACTTGTGAGTGAGCAAATAATTTGATTTTCGGCTATGACATTAAAAATTAAAAGGGTAGGAACAATACGGGACAATAATAAGTCGCAGAAAAAGTTTTGGATTTTAAATATAGGATGGAGTAATTGTATGACAATAATATCGGCGTGAATTTCCATCGCTTTTTTAACGCAGGATTCATAGGAATCAGCATACGAGATGGATAAATCTTTTGTATTTTGCATTGAGAATTTATAAAATCTATTTACAAATTCATCTTCCGCATGCAGAACCACTTTTAGCAAGATGATATCCCTCCTCTAAGGATGCTTTTTCTGTCCTGGTTATATTTTCTATATATTATTATATGTTTTACAATTTTAGTATTGCAAGAAAATTCGGAAAGCGAAATTAATAATCTGATTAATCAAAAAATACATAAGAAAAACTACATTGTCCTAAAAAAAACACACACAAGGGAGCCTATAAACCTCTACACTTTATTATGAGAACTCGGATCCATGAAAAATGAAAAGTGAAGGGGAGCTGTTAATTAATGGCTAGTACAATGGACCTGTATCAAAAAAGTGGCCCCAGTCCTGGTTTTTACAAATTGGGTCGAAAAGAGGTAATGGGATATTCACTGGTGGACTTTGGCATGAATTTGGTTTTTCAGTCAATCCTCATGTTTTTGACCTTTTATTATACTGATGTCTATGGATTAACTGCTGCAGAACTTTCCGTCATGTTTATCATTTCCAGGGGATGGGATATGATATGGGATCCTGCCATGGGGGTTCTGGCCGAAAGATTCAACCCTAAGCATGGCAAGTATAAGAGCTATCTCCTTTATGGATCGGTTCCTTTTGGCCTGGTGGCTATAATGACTTTTACCGTGCCGGAATTGAGTCATGAAGGTAAGTTGATTTGGGCCTACGTCACTTATAATTTATTGAATACTTTGTATACGTTTATCATCAATCCCTATATATCCTGTACTACTGTCATGACGGCTGATCCCATGGAACGGACTAAATTAAATTCGGTAAGAATGACGTTGGCTCAGTCCGGCGGTGTTGTAGTTGCTTTATTCATTCCCGTGCTGTCCCAGCTATTTGGGCAGGGAGATACGGCGAAAGGATATCAGCTTACGGTTGCTTTGCTTGCCGTTATTAGTTCATCAATCTTAATTTACAGCTATACCACTTTGCATGAACGCATTAAAGTCAACTCCCATTTGGATCCGGTTACGGTAAAAGAATGGCTTCGTCAAATTACCCATAATCAACCTGGTGTGGTGATGTTCCTCCTGTTTCTGGGAGTCTATGCATTTTCGGTTATTCAGTCAGCATCTGGCATTTATTATATGACATACAACGCTGGCCGACCCGATCTTGTGCCTTTGTTTTCCATTTTGAATGTACTGCCGTCAGTTGTGGCAGTGCCTTTTGTACCTTTATTAGTGAGAACCATTAAGAAAAAAAATACTGTCGCATTGGGTCTGATCTTAGGTGCTGCCGGTTCAGGTTTGATGTACTTCATTCCGGTCACGCAAATTACCCTGCTGATGATCTGCAAATCTACCGCTGCACTCGGTTATGGCGTGCTGATGGGGATTCTGTGGTCTATTTTGCCGGATTCGGTTGAATATGCGGAATTCAATACGGGCAAACGATATCCGGCAGTGGTGTATACCTTGATTACCCTTGGCTTAAAAGCATCCATGGCCATCGGCGGGGTAGTTCCAACTATAATTTTAGCCAGTGTTGGCTATATTCCGGCCGTACAACAAACGGCAACGGCCTTGGAAGGTATTTTGTATATGACCTCTCTTCTGCCCTGTATTGTTTGTATTGTTACGATGGTTATTTTCATGCTGTTTTACCATTTAACAGAGGAACGGGTTGCCAGCATAATGAACGAATTAGCCGAACGGAACAAAAGCAATGGGGATGCCAGTCAGGATTGGCCTGTTTAGAAAAGGGGCAAGAGTTGAATAAAAAATTTTGGAGGGATTGAAATTGTCAAAAGGATTGCAAGATTTTTCACTGGACGCATTTTCTTTGAACGGGAAAGTCGCCATGGTGACCGGCGCTAACCAAGGGCTTGGTATGGCATACGCGGTGGCCTTTGCCAAAGCAGGGGCGGATCTTTTCATTCCTCACTATACTCATGATATATCCGAGATTAAGCAACTCATTGAAGAAACTGGCCGGAAAGTTAGCTTTCTTCAGGGTGACCTAACGGATCCTCAGTATAGGGAGAGTGTGGTTGCTGCATGTTTGGCTCAATACGGAAAAATTGATATTCTGGTCAATAATGCCGGGGGCAGTATTTTTGGAGATTTCCTGGATTATCCGGATTCAGCCTGGAAAAAACTCATTGATATCGACTTGAATGCCGTGTACTATCTCAGCCACAGAGTGGTTAAGGAGATGATCAAGCGAGGTTCGGGCAAGATCATTAATATTGGCTCTGCCCTATCTTTTACCGCAGATAAAAAATGTCCGCCTTATACAACCAGTAAACATGCGATTCTTGGCTTGACCAAAGTATTTGCCAACGAGGCCGGTCCGTATAATATCCAGACCAATGCTATAGCACCAGGTTTTTTGGCAACGGATGTCAATAAAGAATTGCGGGAAGACAAGGCTTTTTATAATAAAATTACTAACCGGATTCCCGGTGGCCGCTGGGGGGAGGTTTATGACCTGATGGGTACGGCCGTATTTCTGGCAAGCAGTGCCTCGGATTACATTAATGGCTGGACCATCAACGTAGACGGTGGGTTTACTACTACATTATAAAGGAGGTTTTTTCTTTGAAAACTATTGCAGCTGTTAAAATCGGCAGTCTGAAAGATCCCCATGAAGAGACCAGGGGGCGCGTACAGGTACTTGATTTTCCCGAACAGCAAATGGGGGATGAGGATGTCAAAATCAAGGTCGCATATTGTGCAATCTGCGGTTCCGATCCCCACTTAGTGGAAGGCATTTTTGATCTTGAGCCACCTTTCGGTCTCGGACATGAAGTGTCCGGCGTTATTGTAGCTTTGGGGCAACACGCTACCAGGAAAGGCCTTAAGGTGGGTGATCGGGTAGCGGGAAACTTCTTGAAGTTTTGTGGTACCTGTTATTATTGCCTAAATGAACAGGAACAGTTTTGTGAAAATGCGGGGGAATCCAATAGGCCGGGTATGTCGGAATACCTTGTGTGGCATGAATCCCAGGTGTGGAAAATTCCTGACAGTGTCAGTCTGGAAGAAGCCTGCTTGCTGGAGCCGGTGTCTATTGCAGTTAGAATTCTGGACAAAGCAAAGATGAAGATTGGTCAAAGAGTGGCTGTTTCCGGCGGCGGCCCCATTGGTTTATTGACGCTTCAAATGCTCAAGATGTTTGGTGCTACCTCCTTGACGCTCATCGAGCCAATCCGGGAGAGGCAAGAACTGGCGCGGGAATTCGGTGCAGAATACATCATTGATCCTATAGCTGAGGATGTATGTGAGCAGGCTGGAAAAATTACCGACAACCGGGGCTACGACTTGGTAATAGAAGCATCCGGTTCTCCCAAGGCAGCTAATGCAGCGTGTGATATTGCCGCCAGAGGAGGGACCGTTCTCTACATCGCCATGTTCCCCAAAAATTACGAAATGCCCTTTAATCTCTATGATAAATGCTATTTTAACGAGCTTACCGTTTCCGGTATCTATGTGGCTCCCTACGCCTACCCCCGGGCTGCCCAGATGCTCCCCCGAATGAACCTAAAACCTTTCATCCAAAAGATATTTACGATTGACCAGGCTGAAGAAGCATTTGCTGCCCAGGTTAGTGGCAAATATACCAAGATTCTTATCAAATGCAATGATCTTTAATATGCGTCAGGCATAGTGAAGAATAAAAACAAAGGAGATGCCAATTATGTACAACTTGAATATCGACATGGAGCTTGTGCAGGAACTGGAATGTAAGGCAGTAGATATTAGAAAAAAACTTTGCACTTTTATCTATAATATCGGTATGGGTCATTTGGGAGGAGAACTGTCTATTGTTGATATGGCAGTAGCTCTTTATTACAAATATATGAATTTTGACCCTAAAAATCCAAAATGGGAAAAGCGGGATAGGCTGATATTAAGTAAAGGCCACTGCGGGGAAACGTTGTACACTATTTTTTCTGATCTGGGAATGTACAGTATGGAGTACATGGTGGAACATTTTGAGACGCTAAAAACGGCTAAATTCGGCATGCATCCCAATAGAAAATATGTGGAAGGTATCGAAGCCTCCACAGGCTCTTTAGGTCATGGCTTATCACTGGCAACAGGGCTGGCTTTAGGGGCAAGAATGTCGAAGGCTCCCTGGCGGACCTTTTGCATTATTGGTGACGGGGAACTGCAGGAAGGTTCCAACTGGGAGGCCTTTATGGCGGCAGGCCATTATAAACTGGGGAATTTGGTGGCTATTGTTGATAAAAACGGACTTCAGATGTCTGGCTCTACCAAGGAAACTGTTGATATCGATCCATTGGGGGATAAAATCAAAGCTTTTGGCTGGGATGTCACAGAAATTCAAGGCAATGACATGTATGAAGTTTGCAATGCACTGCAGTCCCTGCCGCCGTCAGATCCCCTAACCCGAAGAAAACCTATTTGCATTATATCCAACACAACCAAAGGTCAGGGTGTTTGCTTCATGGAAAACAATTGTGCCTGGCATGGTGGTGGTATTGCCAAAGCCCAGTTGGATGAAGCTCTCATATCTATAGAAAACAATAGAAAGGTGAGATGAATCATGGCAGTTGAAACCACTTTCGATTTTAATCAGATGTTATCATCCGCAAGAGAAATATATGGAGTTGAATTGATGAAAATGGCAGATGAAGGCTTGGATTTTGCCTTTACCTGCTCCGATAACGTAGCTTCATCCACATCAACCGGTAAGTTTATGAAAAAATACCCCGAACGTTGTGTGAATGTAGGCATAGCGGAAGCTAATCAAGTGGGCATATCGGCAGGTCTGGCTCTTTCCGGGAAGATCGTCTTTTCCCAGGTATTTGGACCGTTTCTCCCCTTGCGGGCAGCCGATCAGATTCATACGGATATCGCCTATAATGATGTACCGGTACGGTTAATCGGGACGCATTCAGGGGTTACCTCCGGCGGTGGCCCAACCCATAATGTAATTGCTGATCTTTCTTTTTACCGGGCTATACCTAACTTGACAATTGTCGTACCGGCAGATGCCAACCAATGTGCCCGTGTGATCAGAGAGTCCATGACATATCCAGGCCCCATGATCATCCGCATCTCCCGGGGTGCCGAACCTGACGTATACATAAATAATGATTATGAATTTACTATAGGCAAAGCCATTACCATTAAGGAAGGCACAGATCTTACCTTGATTGGTACGGGAAACAGCGTGCATTGGTCCCTTATGGCTGCCAAAGAGCTGCAAGGAAGAGGAATAAAGGCTAAAGTCATTGATATGCATACAATCAAGCCCTTTGATTGTGATGCTGTTTTACGGTCGGCCAAAGAGACGGGTTGTGTAGTGACGGTTGAGGACCAGAGCATCAACGGCGGACTTGGCGGCGCCGTGGCCGAAGTGATTGCTGAAGCGGGCATTTCTTGCAAGTTTAAACGCATTGGTCTGCCTGACGAGTTTTCGGTCATTGGCGATCCCGATGAGATTTATAAGTATTATGGTTTAGATGGACATGGAATTGCTGAGACCGTGTTAAAACTACTCTAACCCAGAATAATAAAACTTTTATTTAGCTAGTCAGCGGCGAATCCTAATTGTGCGTTTGATAAATGGGAAGGATTAAAAAAATTATATTATAAAATCACTGATACAATTGCTTTTTTTGCACATATGGTGAGAAAGGGCAGAACACTAACAAGCAAAAGAAAAACAGCGTGCGGATTAGAAGACCGCACGCTGTCTCTTTATCTGTAGGCCGTTTAGAAGATAGTTACTTTTGCTGAAGCTTGCTTAAATGAAAAATATTTTTTCAGGAAAATTATTCTTTACTAATAAAATGACCAGTCGTATAATAAGATATTAATTAGCAAAGTTATAAAGGAGTGATAGTATGGCGGATAAAAGTTTGGATGTAGAGCGTTTGTTTCAGCCAGTTGATTTAGGCAAGCTGACATTGTCTAATCGCATTGTGATGGCGCCAATGACCAGGGGATTTTCACCTAATGGCATACCCGGCGCTGATGTGGCAGGATATTATCGGCGACGCGCCGGGAATGAAGTCGGGCTAATTGTTACGGAAGGAACGCTTATTAACCATCCGGCTGCGGCAGAAGGATTAGGCCGGCCGAATTTTTACGGACAGCAGTCGCTTGATGCGTGGGCCAAAGTTGTTGAAGGCGTTCATCAGGCCGGCGGTAAGATTATACCGCAGTTATGGCATGTTGGCATGGCGCGGCAAATAGGAGGGCAAAACCCTAACCCTGAAGCACCGCCGATAGGACCTTCCGGCATTGACGTTATGTCGGGGGCAAAGGTGACAAAGCCCATGACGCAGGATGAGATTGGTTATGTTGTTAATGCCTTTGCTGAAGCTGCCCGGCAGGCCAAGCACCTAGGATTTGACGGTATTGAACTACATGGTGCTCACGGTTATCTGATTGATCAGTTTTTCTGGGCCAATACCAATCAGCGTGACGATGAATACGGCGGCGATCTGATTGCCCGCACCCGGTTTGCGACAGAGATTATTAAAGCCTGCCGTGTGGCTGTCGGTGATGATTTCCCGATTGTTTTCCGGTTTTCTCAATGGAAAATGGGACATTATCAGGAGAAATTAGCTCAAAATCCGGCCGAATTGTCTGCTTTTCTGACGCCCCTTAGCGAAGCGGGCGTAGATATTTTTCATGCTTCCACCCGCAGGTATTGGGAGCCGGAATTTGTTGATTCACCGTTAAACTTAGCAGGCTGGACGAAAAAGTTGACAGGAAAACCTACGATTACAGTAGGCTCGGTGGGAGTTGATACCAACTTTATCGAATTTTTTATGGAGGGCAAGGGCGCAAACCATAGCAGTTTGGCGCCGCTCCTTGACCGGTTGAAGCAAGGTGAATTTGATTTGGTGGCGGTAGGACGGGCGCTCCTCGCTGATCCGGCCTGGGCGGCTAAAATCCATCAGAACAGAGTGAATGAGCTGATTTTATTTGCAAAAGGGGCAGAAGAAACGTTGTCATAGAGAATAAGATGATCTATTCTTGTAGTTATCCCAATTGATATAATAGAAGTAAAAAAACGTAACGTTAGTTTAAAAACTCACCCTTGGAATCAGATTGTTCTATGAGCATAAACAATTCAAGCTGAAATAACAGTGCACCTTACACAGAAGCGTAAGGTGCACTGTTGTATAGCGAACGTTGAGCCAATGCTGCTCTTTATTGCCTAATTTTACATATCTCCGTTATAATAGAATTGTTAAAAGATTCCGCTTCTTCGTTTCACCCCATTTTATCATTAGGAGGTCAAAGGCAATGAAAAGATCAATGATGTTCGTACTGGCGTTGTGCATGGCCATGGTGTTTATCTCTTCGGTAGCCTTGGCGGCTCCGGCTCCGGCACTGACTGATGTGAATATTGTGGCTTTCAGGGCTGAGAATTACAACAGTCAGTGGAAATATACTCCTGCGAGCTATCCGAAAAGCATGTCGGCCTATTCATTCTCAGGATCAGAGTTATATATGTCGGTGATCTATAAAGGCTATCCAAACTGGAACCTTACGTTTATTAAAGTCAACGGCACTCAATATACGCACAACCAACTGTGTTACTCCCAATATCCTTTCACGAATGGCGGGATAGTCAACGGCTACAAAATAGTGTACAGTATACCAGCCTCTGATCTGAGCCCTTCCAATACGATTAGCGTATCTTCCCAAGGAACCAATGGCGGAGCGGATAGCGACGTTTCGACCAACATAAAGTTTACAAAATAACCAGAAGCGTAAGTAAATGCTGCTATGAAGAGCCGGATATCTTAATAGGGCAAGTCCGGTTCCGTGAGGGGAGCTGGGATGTGAGTTCCGCTCTCCACTTGACCGGGTTTTTCTGGAAGCCATTAAGTAGGTGAGTCAGCAGCTAGTTGCTACCATTGAAGAAGTAATTCAGGTGCAGGAGGATGGTAAACAGAAACGCCGGGCCGCAGAGGCCGAACTTGGTAACATTGATAATGAGCTGAAGCAGAAGCTTCTGACAGTTGTGAGAAAATAATCGGCGGAATTGGTTATTTTACCACTGGTGAAGAAAAATATCGAAGAAGAATCAGCGGCTCTGCCTGGCAGACGGAGCTGCCGGTAAGACGATTACTGCCTCTTAACTGACAAGGAGGTCAACGATGAACAAATTTAGAACTATCCGCAAAATTGTGACAGGAAAACATACTGTGGACGGAGCCGGCGTCAAACTGGTGAGAGTAATTGGCCGCGACGACACGAAAGAGTTTGATCCTTTTCTCATGCTGGATGCCTTTGATTCGGTGGACCCCGATGACTATATCAAAGGGTTCCCATGGCATCCGCACCGCGGCATTGAGACGATTACCTATCTCATTCAAGGTGAAGTTGAGCACGGAGACAGTCTGGGAAATACGGGCAGAATTTTAACTGGCGAATGCCAGTGGATGACGGCCGGCTCTGGAATTCTTCATCAGGAAATGCCAAAGGCCAGTGAGAGGATGCTTGGGGTCCAGCTCTGGCTTAATCTGCCGGCGAAAGATAAAATGGTGTCCCCAAAATATCACGGATTACGTAATGAGGACATCCCGGCGATTGATGAAGGAGACCGGCAGATACACATCTTGGCCGGGGTATATGGCGGAAAAACCGGAGCCATGGAAGGCGACTATTGTAAGCCGCTGCTGCTGGATGTAGAAGTGCGCGCCGGGGCTGAGTGGTCACTTGATATTGCAGAAAATACAACTTTGTTTATTTATATTTTTCAGGGAGCAGGAACCTTTGGCAGCGATAGGTTAATCCCGGCCAAGCATGCCGTATTATTTGATGAAACAGGTACATTCCTGATAAGAGCCTCCGATGAAGGAATACGGTTTTTCCTGATGGCCGGGGAACCGCTGCAGGAACCCATTGCCTGGGGTGGCCCAATTGTTATGAATACCCGGGAAGAATTGCAGCTTGCTTTCCGGGAGTTAGAAGAAGACAAATTCATCAAAGTCTGAAACTAAAAATCCCTGTCCCCATGTCCCTTATGGTTTAAATACTGAAAACGTCATTAATAGATGTAAGTCGGTGTTAAACTAATCGGCTATGAATGACAGCGGTTAGTAAGTCAATAGGGATTCAAGATTATCATGAAACCTGTGAACCTCCAAGATGGGATTTCGCCCTTCAGTTCAAATCAAGAACTGAAGGGCATTTGTTTTTTATGGCAGTTAGTGGACATAAACAAGGGATGTTTTAGAATTTGCCCCTATCAATCTTTAAAGTATGATTAATAGGGGCACTTATGATAAAAAAAGCATGACTCTAAAGCCATCCTCTAGATCTGATGATTTACTACCTAAATATGGATCGGCTACACTAAGTTGGACAGAAAAAATAAGGGCATGTAGAATAAACTTATCAAGTTAAGGAGTGGATCTCTACCATGTCCAAACAAGCCCGTCGTACATTTACAAGCGAATTCAAAAGCCAGATGGTTCAACTCTATGAAAACGGAAAACCTAGAGCCGTGATAGTGGCAGAATATGAGCTCACCGCATCTGCGTTAGATCGCTGGATCAAGCAGTCCCAAACCAGCGGCTCCTTCAAAGAGAAGGACAATCGCCCAGCGGAAGAAAATGAGCTTATCGCCTTGCGAAAAGAACTTCAACGTCTCCGGA